>NZ_JBBBNV010000003.1:0-224464 GCF_037137075.1 Paenibacillus sp. y28 | reverse complement strand
AGATAGGTTCGGGGTGGAAGCGCGGTAACGTGTGGAGCTGACGAATACTAATCGGTCGAGGGCTTATCCAAGATACATCAGCTAACCAAACATGGATGGATGGAACGTTTCGTATCTAGTTTTCAGGGAGGAATCCCTTGAGCAAGAAGCTGCATGCCTTGGATAAGGCTGGAGATTTTCTTGCAGCATTTTCGAAGAGGGAGCTCTTCGAAGAAAACAAGCTTCCGAAGCAGCTTTGCTTCATAAAGCTTGCAGGTTTGGTGATGATGGCGGAAGGGAACCACGCGTACCCATCCCGAACACGACCGTTAAGCCTTCCAGCGCCGATGGTACTTGGACCGCAGGGTCCCGGGAGAGTAGGACGTTGCCAAGCCGACAAATAAATATTTGTTGCGACTGCGATGTGAAAACATACAGTCACTATTCCCTGATAGCTCAGTTGGTAGAGCACTCGACTGTTAATCGAGTTGTCACAGGTTCGAGTCCTGTTCGGGGAGCCATATGGAGAGGTGTCCGAGTTGGCCGAAGGAGCACGATTGGAAATCGTGTAGGCGTCACAAGCGTCTCGAGGGTTCGAATCCCTCTCTCTCCGTTCTTAGTAAGGCCCGTTGGTCAAGGGGTTAAGACACCTCCCTTTCACGGAGGTAACAGGGGTTCGAATCCCCTACGGGTCACCACTATTGCAATATAAGTAAGTTTATGGTATATTGATTTTCGTTGCTTTATTTGGAGGCTTAGCTCAGCTGGGAGAGCATCTGCCTTACAAGCAGAGGGTCGGGGGTTCGATCCCCTCAGCCTCCACCATAGAATATTATTGACGCGGGGTGGAGCAGCCCGGTAGCTCGTCGGGCTCATAACCCGAAGGCCGCAGGTTCAAATCCTGCCCCCGCAACTTAATTTTCGAAGATGAACTTCGGAAACAAACGCGGAGCCGTGGTGTAGAGGCCTAACATGCCTGCCTGTCACGCAGGAGACCGCGGGTTCGAATCCCGTCGGCTCCGCCATTTAACTTCATCATACAAGGCTCGGTAGCTCAGTCGGTAGAGCAGAGGACTGAAAATCCTCGTGTCGGCGGTTCGATTCCGTCCCGAGCCACCATTTAGAATTATGTGCCGACTTAGCTCAATTGGTAGAGCAACTGACTTGTAATCAGTAGGTTGGGGGTTCAAGTCCTCTAGTCGGCACCATTTAACTTCATAGCGTGGAGGATTAGCGAAGTGGCCAAACGCAGCAGACTGTAAATCTGTTCTCTGACGAGTTCGGTGGTTCGAATCCATCATCCTCCACCATTTTTATAGGGGCATAGTTTAAAGGTAGAACAGCGGTCTCCAAAACCGTTAGTGTGGGTTCAATTCCTGCTGCCCCTGCCAAGTAATCTAATACCGTGGCGATCGTGGCGAAGTGGTTAACGCATCGGTTTGTGGATCCGACATTCGAGGGTTCAATTCCCTTCGATCGCCCCATATTCCCATTGGGGATTAGCCAAGCGGTAAGGCAACGGACTTTGACTCCGTCATGCCTAGGTTCGAATCCTAGATCCCCAGCTTTATAATTATGCGGACGTGGCTCAGTGGTAGAGCATCGCCTTGCCAAGGCGAGGGTCGCGAGTTCGAATCTCGTCGTCCGCTCCATGATTTTGATGGCGCCATAGCCAAGTGGTAAGGCAGAGCTCTGCAAAAGCTTTACCCCCAGTTCGAGTCTGGGTGGCGCCTCCACAATTATTTTACCAAGCCGGGATGGCGGAATTGGCAGACGCACAGGACTTAAAATCCTGCGATAGGTGACTATCGTACCGGTTCAAGTCCGGTTCTCGGCACCAGTTGTTTTTGGATGTGCCCTTAGCTCAGCCGGATAGAGCGTTTGACTACGAATCAAAAGGTCAGGAGTTCGAATCTCTTAGGGCACGCCATTTTTATTTTTAAGATTGAAAGCGAATTACTTTTTAATATTTGCCGGTGTGGCGGAATGGCAGACGCGACGGACTCAAAATCCGTTTCTCGAGAGGGAGTGGGGGTTCAAGTCCCTTCACCGGCATCAAAAAAACAAGACGCAACTAGATTACTAGTTGCGTCTTGTTTTTTTATTGTCTATAAGGTTGATTCATTATTATGCCTACAAGGATCTTCATGGGATTTCACCTTCATGCTGTTCGAGTAGCTTCTAGTGCCGTCATGACTTTCTAGTGCATCCCCAGTATGAAAGCGGCCTCTTTCACACAAACTCCCTCTTTGATAAACGAACGTATACGAAATCTTAACAGAGCAGTTCTATCCCTTGAAATTGATCGTACATATTAGACAAGGGGATTGGCTATATAAGAGTGTCTTGAATGTGTGGATGTGGCTATCTTTTCTGGTAAAGTCCATGCTTTCATACCGGGGAGGCGGAGATGAAGCCATGACTGGTTTATGGAATGCGGACGATGATACGGAACGTTTTTAATATACGGTCACAATTGTGCATTGGTATGCTTTTCAAAAGGCTAGGCTTAGTAATGAAGGGGGGGCGTGGAATTGCATGCAGCATTCGGGAACGACGACGAGACTCAGCACAATGTTCATCCAGGGAATGACTTGTGCGGCCTGCGCGACTCGAATTGAAAAAGGATTGTCCCGGCTGCCCGGTGTAACGGAAGCGACGGTCAATTTAGCGTTGGAGACGGCTCGTGTGGCATACAATCCTCAGGAAATACAGGTCCATGCATTTCAACAAAAAATCGTGCAGCTTGGATACTCCGCAATTTTAGAGCCTGAGCAGACTGAAACTGAACGTTATCGGCAATCGGAATGGACAAGGCAATTTTGGCGGATTGTCATATCCGCTTTGCTGTCTTTTCCGCTGCTTTGGGCTATGGCGGGTCATTTTCCATTCATGGCCTTTATTCCGGTTCCAATGCTGTTTCTGAAGCCTTGGATGCAGCTGGTCTTAGCGGCGCCGGTTCAATTTATTATTGGCTGGCCGTTTTATGTGGGAGCCTTCAAGGCACTGCGCAGCGGAAGCGCCAACATGGATGTTCTGGTCTCATTGGGAACGACCTCGGCTTTCTTATACAGCGTGGTGAATACGATGAACTGGTTCCTTCAAGAAGCTGATCGCCATGCTCCGCTTTTGTATTTTGAAACAAGCTCTTTGCTTATTACCTTGGTATTGCTTGGAAAAGCGTTTGAAGCAAGAGCCAAAAGTAGAACAACGTTGGCTTTAAAGGCACTGATGGGGCTGCAGGCACGTCAAGCGGTTGTGCTTCAACAGCATCGTGAGGTGATGCTCCCCATCTCGGAGGTAAAGCCGGGCGATATTGTATTCGTGAAGCCTGGGGAGCGCATCCCCGTGGATGGGGAAATCATCAGGGGACGGTCCAGCACGGATGAATCGATGTTGACCGGTGAAAGCCTGCCGATTGATAAAGCTTATGGAGATGCCGTTTTCGGAGGGACTCTGAATTTGTCCGGCACTTTGCTCATCCGGACTACGAATGTTGGCCATGAAGCGGCGCTGTCCCGAATTATGAAAACGGTAGAAGCAGCGCAGGGCTCCAAAGCCCCGATTCAACGTATTGCCGACACGCTATCCGGTCTATTCGTTCCTGTGGTGACGATTCTGTCTTTATTAACTTTCCTCGTGTGGTATTTGTGGCTGGAGCCTGGATTTTTGTCCGGAGCGCTGGAGAAGGCTATTGCTGTTCTCGTTATTGCATGTCCATGCGCTTTGGGATTAGCAACGCCCACCGCGATTATGACCGGGTCCGGACGCGCGGCGGAGCGAGGCATTTTGTTTAAAGGCGGCGAATTTTTGGAAGCGACACATCGTATCGATACGCTCCTGCTGGACAAAACCGGAACGGTTACAAAAGGGAAGCCCGAATTAACCGATGCTTTTGCTATTAATATGGATAAGACGGTTTTTTTGCGGTTACTGGCCAGTACAGAGCGATGCTCGGAGCACCCATTGGCTCAGTCGGTGGTTGCAGGTCTTGCAGCGCAAGGGATTTATGGAGAACAGCCGGATGAGTTTGAGGTGCTGCCCGGTTTTGGGGTACGTGCAGTTATCCGCGGACGTGTTGTGGTTGCAGGGACGAGCAGGCTTCTGGAGAAATACGATATTAAGGCGGACTATGTTCAAAGCTTCGTAGAGAAGCTGGAAATAGAGGGCAAGACGGTCATCCTGGTGGCTATAAATGGCCGCTGTGCGGGACTGGCCGCTGTCGCTGACAGGATTAAGGTTACCTCATCGGCAGCCATTGCCCGGCTTAAACAAGCTGGAATCGAAGCCATTATGGTAACGGGGGACAATAAGCGGACAGCCGCCTCCATTGCCGCTCAGGCCGGAATCAGTAAAGTAGTCGCCGAGCAGCTGCCGGAGGACAAGGTTGATATTGTAAAAAAACTGCAGGCGCAGGGCAAGAAGGTCGCCATGGTTGGTGACGGTATTAACGACACTCCGGCATTGGCGGCGGCCGATATCGGGATGGCGATGGGAACCGGAACTGATGCGGCGATGGAGGTGGCCGATGTCACTTTGATGCGCGGAGATTTGGAAAGTGTGGCTGAGGCGATATACATTAGCCGCAAGACGATGGAGAACATTAGACAAAATCTGTTTTGGGCGCTGGGCTATAATGTGTTGGGAATTCCGATTGCGGCGGCCGGCCTGCTTGCTCCATGGGTTGCCGGAGCGGCTATGGCGCTAAGCTCAGTATCCGTTGTATTAAACGCGCTGCGTTTGCAGAAGATGCAAAGCTCATAAGCAGCTGCAGCGTGTTCAAGGGTCAGGACAATAACGCCTGTGGTCGACCGACCTCCGTCATGCAGTGAAACACCGCGTGCTGGGAGCTGCGCAAGGTAAGGAAGTAAATGATCCGACAGTCTATATTTTGTACAGGAGTATTGCGCCTGCGAAGGCTGCGGTACTCTTTTTGTGTGAAAATCCATGCTTTCAAATGGGGGATGCAGCGATAAAGCGATGGACTGTTTTTATTGCAACCAGCAGTAAGCGAATACTGTCGGTGGTTTTAGTACTACGGGAACGTATTAGCCGAAAGGCAGAACGGGCTGGCGCTGGCAGCCGAGCGCCATTATGCAGCAAGCCGCATAGCACAGTTGAAACAAAGTTGGAGTTTGCAGGCTGATCGGGTTACAATGAAATCGATTCGTGCAGGATCAATCGGTTCGTTCAGGATCAATCGATTCATGCAGGAATCGGCAGCGAAGGCGGAGAGGAATGAGAACTGAGCATGAAACGATTCAGGGTATCGCTGAGGGCGTTATATGCGAATTGGCGTATTAAACATAAAATTTCGTTCCTCGTATCGGTCATTATGATTGTCGCATTTGTGTTTACGTTAGGCGTTCATCAATATGCGTTTTCTATTTATGATGAGCAAATTTATGAGAAATCGTCTCAGGTTCTGAATTTGTCCTCCACCAGCATCGAGAATGAGCTTAAAAAGGTGGAAAAGCTATCGTTCAGCATGATCGCAGATATGCAGCTGCAGGAGGCGCTGAGGACGCTGAAATCGGGGCAGCTGTCCGATTATGAGCGGCTGCGAATTTCCAGGGATATCACGGACCGGATGAGCGTTTATGCGAATACGGAAAATTTCATTACCTCGATTCAGCTTTTAGATTATGACGGAAGAGAATACGCGGCCGGCAATGCTCTGGTTACCCCGCCCGATCGGAAGGTTGAAATTGATGAGGTCACAAAAAAGCGGGCTGGCGAACTGACTTGGATCTATCCGAACGATTATGATGCTTCCCTCGTCGCCGCAAGACGGGTCCGGGCTTTTTTTGATACGAATTTCAGCTTGGACGATTTGGGTACGTTGTTTATCCGCATCGATTTGGAGAAGGTAGTGCATAATGTCGCAAGCGGCTCCGAGCGGCAAACAGGTGAATTTGTCGTCACGGCCGGGCAGGAGATTTTGTTCCCGCGCAGCACGGAAACGATCGCCAATTTGCCGGAGCTGTCGGACGATCTCGGGCGGGATTACGGAATTACCGATTTGAACGGGCAGAAGGTTTTCGTTGCGAGCGTGCAATCTTCCTATACCGGGTGGGCGTATTGGAATATTATCCCGTTCGACCGAATTTTCGAGCGGATTACGGCGACTAAAAATTTGGTGTTCATAGAGTTTATTATTATTTTCGGCCTCGTTATCGCGCTGGGCATGTGGTTTGCCCGCAGCATTACAAAGCCGGTTGAACGGCTGATCTCCAAAATGAGGCTTGTCCAAAAAGGAGAATTCAAGCTGGAGGAGCCGCTCCCTGATCCGCTCCCGATGGACGAGGTAGGGCTGCTTCATCGCACATTCCATACGATGGTGCAGCGAATCGACGATCTCATTACAGAAAATTACGCCAAGCAGCTCACGATAAAGGAAACGGAGTTTAAAGCGCTGCAGGCGCAAATTAATCCGCATTTCTTGTATAATACGCTGGAGTCGATTAACTGGATGGCCAAGGTCAACCGGCAAGCCCAAATTTCAAATATGGTGGAAGCGCTGGGCTTCCTGCTGCGTAATTCCATCAGTTTGAAGGAACCGCTGATTACGATTGATCAGGAGCTGGAGATTGTAAAAAATTATGTTACGATTCAGCGCTACCGGTTTGAAGAGCGGCTCGATTTCCGGATGGAGGTTCCGGAGAATTTGCAAGCTTATTGTATTCCGAAGCTGACGCTGCAGCCGCTGCTGGAGAATGCGATTCATTACGGCGTGGAAAAAATGCTGGAGCCTTGTACGATTACTATCCGGGCCGCGGCTGAAGAAGACGGGCTGAAGCTGTATGTTACCGATACCGGTCCGGGAATGACTCCCGAATATTTGGACAAGCTGCGGCGCAGGGAAGTAATTACGAAGGGTAAGGGGATCGGGCTGAGCAACATTGACGACCGGATTAAAATAGCCTTTGGCGACTTGTATGGCATGGAGATTAAAAGCGAGGCGGGCCGCGGGACAACTGTCCAAATCCGGCTGCCTTATGAGACGAGGTGCAGACGTGTATAAGGTGATGCTGGTGGATGATGAACGGATTATTTTGGAAGGGATCTCAAATGTGGTCGATTGGGAAGCGTGCGGCACCGTGCTGGCCGCAACGGCCCGCAACGGCCTGGAAGCGCTGGACCGCATGGCGGAGCATCTGCCGGATATTGTTATCAGTGATATCAAAATGCCCGGCATGGACGGGCTGGAGCTTGTGGCACAAAGCCAAAAGCTGTATCCGAACACACAGTTTATTCTGCTCTCCGGCTTTAGCGAGTTTGAGTATGCCCGCACGGCGATGCAGTACGGGGTCAAGCATTATTTGCTGAAGCCTTGTAATGAGAATGTCATTATGGACGCTTTGAAGGAATGCGCCAAGGAGATTAGCACATCGGAGACCCGGGAGCATTTTATCCAAAATATGAAATACGGCCTGCAAAAAATATTACCGCACGTAAAGGAACAGTTTCTCAAGGAGTTCGTGACCAATAAAACGTATGGAACGAAGGATTGGGAGTATTACCGGCAGTTATTCGATTTAAATTCTCAGGCTCAAAAAATCCGGCTTATTTTGTTTCAATTGGAGGGCGATTTCGAGTTCGAGCACATGTTTGCGATTAAGAATATTGCAGAGGACATTCTGGGCAAAACGATATTGAGCACGACCATTGGAGATCATGTGCTGATTCTGATTGAAGAAGAGGAGGATACAGCCTCTACACTCCAGGAACGGATTGTGGAAATCCGCAAAACGTTTAAGGAATACTATAAGAAAGACACGACGATTGCGCTTAGTGAACCGGACACCATTGCCGGGGCCCGCAAGCTGTATCGGGAAACGCTTGAATGCATCAATTACCGTTTTTACCTCGGTGAGGGCAGCCTGATTACAAAGCAGGATGTGTGGATGCCCGATGCTGTGAAGGACGAGGATTTCAGCTTTGACAGCGAGCAGCTGTATATGGCGGTCAAGACCGGGCAGTGGGATGAAGCGAGCGGGGAAATCGAGCATATTTTCAACAGCTTGAACGGGCTCCGGCTCAGCATTCCGATGACGAAATCGTATGTGATTCAGATGTACATGGCGATGATTCGGCTTGGCGAAGCCGACCGGATGGAAGAGTTCATGCAGAAGCTGCCTGTGCTGGCGGAAATGCATACGCTGCAGACGATTGAGGCTTTTTTCCGGCAGGTTGCCGAGGAAATTACACTGTATCACTATGAGAAAAATAAAAACAAGCACTCAGCCATTATTCAAAAGGTTATAGAGACGATAAACGAGCATATGGGGAACCCGGATTTGTCCATTCACTGGATTGCCCAGACGATTTTGTTCATGAATCCGGATTATGTAGGCAAGCTGTTTAAAAAGGAAACGGGCGAGCGTTTCTCCAATTATGTGATGAAAATTCGGATTAACAAGGCCATTGAGCTTATTGAGGCGTCAGACGATGTAAAAATATTCGAGCTGGCGGACAAGCTGGGCTTCGGTGAAAATCCGCAGTATTTCAGTCAGGTGTTTAAGAAGTATACCGGCCTGACGCCAACTGAATACAAACGGAATCCATAAGCAGGGAGGGAATAAGGGAGCGGGCGGCTTGCTGGTGGACAGAGCAAGACCTTCAGGGCAGCCGGCAGAGCTAAAGCTTCGATGGCGTTCCGCACCGCGCGCAGCTCCCAGCGCGCGGTGTTTCGCTGCATGACGGCGGTCGGTCGACCACATGGTAATCAGGTTGAATAAGGACTGAATAAGATATTAGGCGGGGGCTGACATGAGTCGGCCTCTTTTTTGTAGGTCATGAGGGCCGGAGACAAGGCATGGCGCCGCTTGGAGAAGCCTGGTCTTGGAGAACCCTGGCGTCCAAGTCTGTAAGCAAGTGCCCGCCTACCGAAAGTTCATGGAAAAGGCGAATGCGAATGCGGCGTGGGGTTCGACCCGCCGCCGCGAGTGCCGCCACGCACGCTTGGGATTCGATCGCGCTGGAGGCGCGTCTGAGAAAGGAGGAATTGTTGAGGGAACGTATAGAACGGATACCATTGACTGAAACTAATCGGGCTGTTAGGCAGCAGAAGCGGGTGTATGGCGGAATAGCCTCATGAATGGATTCCCCTGTTTTTTGAACATTTCTCTCGGTTTTTTAAATTCATTCCTGCCGCCGGTGTTTTTATAATAAAGACAAGAGATAGGATAGCCAGACAATCCAGATTAGGAGTTGGACACTATGAGATTAAGAGAGAATAATCATGTGGTCGGATACGTATTTATCTCGCCGTTTGTTCTCGGTTTTTTGATTTTTACGCTGTATCCGATCCTTTCCTCATTATATCTTTCTTTTACACAGTATGATTTGCTGTCTTCCGCGACGTGGATCGGAACGGACAACTACCAGAAGATGCTCATGGACGATGAAATGTATTGGAAGTCGCTCAAGGTCACGTTGACCTATGTCTTTGCCAGCGTGCCGCTTCGTTTGGCCTTTGCGCTGTTTGTAGCGATGATCCTGAATAAAGCGATGTCCGGGATCGGCTTGTACCGCGCAGCCTTTTACCTCCCGTCCCTGATTGGCGGCAGCGTAGCCGTGTCGATTATGTGGAAGCAAATTTTCGGAGAAAAAGGATTGGTTAACTCGTTCCTGGGCGTTATCGGCATTCATACGGACGTTTCATGGATCGGGCACCCGGCTACAGCATTGTGGACGCTGATTTTGTTATCGGTGTGGCAGTTCGGCTCATCCATGCTCATTTTTCTGGCGGGTCTCAAGAACATTCCGGCATCGTACTATGAAGCCGCGGCGGTGGATGGCGCCGGAGGCATCCGCAAGTTTTTCCAAATCACGCTGCCTCTGCTGAGCCCTATCATTTTGTTTAACCTGATTATGCAAACGATTTCGGCATTTATGACCTTTACCCCGGCTTATATTATTTCCAACGGGGAAGGCTCGCCGCTTGGCAATACGCTGCTCTACTCGCTGTACCTGTTCCGCCGTGCATTCGTATTCTTCGAGATGGGATACGCCTCTGCAATGGCTTGGGCGATGCTCATTATTATTGCCGTCATTACACTCGTTATTTTCAAATCGTCGAAATACTGGGTTCACTACGAGTCCAAAGGAGAGTGATTGCATATGTCTACAGTGACGAATCAAGCGGTCGGCAAAGTGACCCGCACACGAGGCAGCAGAGCGTGGAGACCTTACCTTTATCATATTATCGTCGGTTTGTTGTCCTTGCTGATGATTTATCCGATTTTGTGGATGGCGGCCAGCTCGCTGAAGCCCAACAGTGAAATATTCACACAGGCGTATACTTTAATTCCAAGCAAGCTGGAATGGAACAACTATGTTTCGGGCTGGAAAGGAATCGGCGGTATTTCATTCGCCACCTACTACAAAAACTCGTTTATTATCGTTATTTTTGCTACCATCGGTTCGGTTCTGTCGTCGGCTTTGGTCGCTTACGGATTTGCGCGCATTAAGTTTTTCGGCAGTGCTTTCTGGTTCGGCTGTGTCATGATGACGCTGATGCTGCCGCATGACGTGACGATTATTCCGCAGTACATTATGTTTGCCAAGCTGCAGTGGCTGTCTTCCTTCAAACCGCTGATTGTGCCGTTTTTCTTTGGTGTTCCGTTTTTCATTTTCCTGATTATGCAATTTATCCGTACGATTCCGCATGAGCTGGATGAAGCGGCCAAAATGGACGGCTGCTCGAAATACGGCATTTTCTTCCGCATTATTTTGCCGCTGATTGTTCCGGCGCTCGTCACGGCTACGATTTTCTCGTTCTACTGGCGGTGGGAGGACTTCTTCAATGCGGTGCTGTATCTGAATAAAGCTCAAATGTATCCGGTTTCGCTTGCGCTCAAGATGTTCCTTGACGGAGAAAGCATCTCGAACTGGGGCGGCATGTTCGCCATGGCGACATTGTCTCTGGTTCCGGTTATCCTCGTCTTCCTGATTTTCCAAAAATACATTGTTGAAGGCATCAGCACCAGCGGCTTGAAAGGATAAGCCTGCGCAGAGCTGCCGATGAGAGGAGCAAAACACAATTATGCCAGCACTCGTTTTTGATGAACAAGAAATCAAGCAGGTGATCGACAAGGTCGTTCACCGCACCTTCCAGATGGATTTTGACTGGGATTGGCCGGGGGGCGTCGCCTTTTACGGCGTTACCGAGGCGTATGAAGCGACAGGTAACAAGGAGTATCTTGCCCTGCTCAAAGCATGGGTGGATGAAAAGCTGGAGGATGGTCTGCCGAAGCTGTCGGTCAACGGCATTTCGATCGGGCACACGCTGCTTACGCTTTATAAGGCTACCGGCGAGCAAACGTATATGGACATCGCCATTCAGATGGCGGAGTTTCTCAAGCATGATGCGGAACGGTTCGCCGAAGGCGTCTTCCAGCATACGGTCAACTCGGAATCGTACAATTTCCCGCAGCAGGCCTGGGTGGATACGATGTTTATGGCCGGTTATTTCCTTATCCGTATAGGTGCCATGCTGGATAGGGAAGATTATCTGGAGGACGGCCTCAAGCAGTATCACGGCCATGAGAATTATTTACAGGACCCTGTAACGAATCTGTATTATCATGGGTGGGATCATCTGGCCCAAAGCCGGATGTCCGGCATCAACTGGGCCCGCGGCAATGCATGGGCGGCGTTTACGATGGCAAGAGCGCTTGATATTGTGCATGTGACGCATCCGTCGTTTATGATTATTGAAGGCTCCTTGCGTGATCAGCTTGCTGCGCTTGTCCGGCTGCAAACCGAGAACGGGCTATGGCATACCATTGTCAATGATCCGGATTCTTATGAGGAAACGTCGGGATCGGCAGGTATTGCCGCGGCGCTTGCGGCGCAAGGAAAGCTGTACAATAAGGCGGTGCAGAAGGCTCTTCACGGAATTTTGGACAAAATCGCGCCGGACGGCACCGTGACGCAGGTTTCTGCGGGAACGGCTGTGATGAGGGATGCCGACGGATATAAAGGGGTGCCCCACAAGCGCATTCAGGGCTGGGGTCAGGGCCTGGCGCTGGCGTTCTTGTCCAGTGTTCTGCAGCATCGCCAAAATCCATATTAAGCGTTTTCAAGATGACTGCTTTTTGAACAAAAATAACGGATTTTTGGCTTTAAGAAATTGGGGAACAGGTTAAAATGAAGGTATTGCAATATCCTATTCCATGAATTGAGGGGGTACAAAGATGAAAAAGGTAATCCTGCTTTTATTAGCGGTTGCACTCGTTCTCTCAGCATGTGGCGGCGCAGCCCCGTCCGGTAATTCAGGCGGCCAGTCACAAGCAGGCAGCTCCGGCGGAGACGGTAAGGATCAGGTTAATTTGCGGGTAGCCTGGTGGGGCGGCCAAGCAAGACACGATTATACCTTGAAGGTTATCGAGCTTTACCAGAAGAAGCACCCGAATGTGAAAATCACGCCGGAATATGCATCCTTTGATGAGTATTGGAAGAAGCTTGCTCCGCAAGCGGCAGCAAACGATTTGCCGGATGTCATCTCCATGGATATCTCCTATCTGGCTCAATACGCGGGCAGAGGCCAATTGGAAGAGCTTGATCCGCTCATTCAAAAAGGGCTGTTCGATAAAAGCTCCATCAACCAGACGACACTGGACGGCGGCAAGTACAACGGCAAGCAGTATGCAATTACATTGGGCGTGAATGCGCTGGCAACCACGCTTGATGTGGATGCGCTCAAAAAAGCCGGAATCGATGCGCCATCCAAGGATTGGACGTTCGATGATTTGCTCAAAATGGCTCCCAAGCTGAAAGCAGCCAACAAGCTGTTGACGATGGACTTCAAACCGGAAGTATTCTTTTCTTACTACCTGCGTACGGTAGGCCAGCATCTGTACAGCAATGACGGTGCGGCACTGGGCTATACGGATGACAAATACTTCGTAGACTACTTCAAAATGTACCAGGGCTTATATGATGCAGGTCTGCTTGCCAAGCTGGATAAGGTGGCGACAAATAAAAGAACGCCGGAAGAGGATTTGGCGGCAACAGGCGAAGCGGTTTCCACATTTGCTTGGTCGAACCAATTTGCTTTGATTTCCCAAGTAGCTAAACGCAATCTGGAAATTCATCCAATGCCGGGTCCTGGCGCGAAGCAAGGCTTGTTCATGAAGCCGAGCATGTACTTCACGATTGCGAAGAACTCCAAGCAAAAAGAGGAAGCGATGAAATTCATCGACTTCTGGACCAACGACGTAGAAGCGAACCAAATCATTAAAGGCGAGAGAGGCATTCCGATTTCGTCCAAAATTAAAGATTCCTTGAAGCCTACGCTGGATGCAACCCAAACGAAGGTGTTCGACTATATCACATGGGCGGAGCAAAACAGCAGCCCGCTGGATCCGCCGGAGCCTGTAGGCGCGGCTGAAATCACCAAATTGATCAATGATTTGAATGAGCAAATTTTGTACAAAAAGACGACGCCTGAAGATGCCGCAGCGAAGTTCAGAAAAGACGCTTCCGCCATTCTGGCGAAAAACAAAAAGTAAGCCCAACAAGGCCGATCCTCCGGGATCGGCTGTTTTTATCCGCAGCAGGCGAAAAGGAAGATGGCTGTCATAGATAGCGTTAATCAACGTCCGCGGCAAAATTGAAATTACGGCAGAGGCAGCAATTCGGGCGGATTCGGTGTATGATACATGTACGCACGTACATTGTACGCGTATTTCATACTAGCGAACAAAGCAGGAGGATGCAGCAGATGAAAGCAGTGCTTGTCGGACTTGGTCAAGCGGGGTTCAAATGGTTTAAACGGCTTCAGCAGGAGCCGGTCATTGTCGCGGCTGTCGTGGAACGGAACGAATCCATGAAGCAGAAGCTGGAGGGGACGGAGGTGCCCTTCTACACGTCTCTGGAGGCTGCGCTGGAGGAGCATCGGCCCGACTTTCTGGTGAATGTTACATCGCCGATGGCTCATACTGTTGTAAATCGGGCAGCGTTTGAGCGGGGCATTCCCGTGTTGTGCGAAAAGCCGATTTCATTCGATTACGAGGAATCCATTGAAATCGTTAAATTGGCGTCTGCGCTGAACATCCCGTTCATGATTGCTGAAAACTACCGCTGCCAGCCTTCCGTCAGAAAGCTGAAGCAGCTGATTGACGCTGGAGCGATCGGACAAATCTCCCATATCGAGGTGCTGTTCAGCCGCTACCACCGCCAGCCCGGCCGCCAATATCCGGTTCATCTTCTTAATGACATCGGAATTCATCATTTCGATATGATTCGATATTTAACCGGGGTGGAGGCACGGGCGGTCCGAGCCGAGCTGTATCAGGCAGCAGGGGGCTGGAATGAAGAAGGCGCAGTGACGAATGCGCATGTTTTTATGGAGCTGGAGCGGGATATTCGCGTGCATTACAGCGGCTCCTTGACCTCCAGAAGCACGCCGACCACTTGGCGCGGCATGTGGCGCATTGAAGGCACGGAGGGCTCCCTGGAGCTGGGCGGCAGCGAAGTCATCCTGGTGTGCAGAGAAGGGACGACCAAACGGCTGGATAACGATGGGGACATCAGCGCGCCGGATACGCTCACCGAATTTCTTGCGGCACTTGGAGAAGGGCGTGAGCCTGAATCCAGCGGCAGGGACTACATGAAGTCACAGGCGATGGTGCATTATGCGAACGAATCGGGGAGGACCGGACAAAAAGAACGCATACTGCTTCCATTGTTGTAAGCCATAAAAAGTGAACCGCCTGCAAGTTCAAGTGTGGTATGAGTCATACGATACAAATAAGCCTGGTCCCTGGGATGTCGCACATCCGGGCCAGGCTTGTTCAGTATGATTTTTGAATGCCGCGGGTTCATGGAAACAGGCCTCCCTTATTTAGCAATAAGGGAAGCCTGGAATAATAAGCTTCCGGTGTTTGGGGACAAGGAAACCGTTATCCGTTTATTCAGAAAGATTTTTGAAGAAGGTGCGGCCGAATTCCTTGCAAATTTCCGTTTCTTCATTAGATGGGGATAATTCGATTTTAAGCCCTTCTTGCAGCACGACAGCACCGCGCTCACGCAGTTTTTCAATCAGCAGGTCTACCGCAGCCCCATAAGCCGGATAGGCGGAATCGCAGGAGCCGAAGACGGCGGCGATTTTACCAGTCAAATCTACATTGTCCATTTCTTCATAAAAGTCCAAAAATTCATCCGGCAGATCGCCGTCTCCCCAGGTATACGCACCGAGCAGGATTCCATCGGCTTGCTCCAGCTCTGATGCGGAAGCGTCAATGACGTCCTTTTGTTCGATTTCTCCGCCTGCTTCCTGTACGCCTGCAGCAACAGCATCCGCCATATCCTGTGTATTGCCGGTCATGCTGGCATAAACCAATAATGATGCCATGATTTTGCTCACTCCTCCAAATAATGAAGCTGTTTACTAGTATGATGATATTGAAAATCATTATCATTGTCAATATTGACAATAGGAATCATTCTCGGTATGATTGAGTTTTATTTGTTGTGTGATTCGTTTCCCAGGGCTGTTTGTGTCCAACAGGTATGATACAATAAAAGGCATACGATTAAAGGAGATGGCTAGATATGATTTTGGATCAATTGCACCGGGCTCCGCTTTATTACGGTATGGGAGAGCGGATGAAGCTAGCGCTTACCTATCTGCAGCAAACGGATTTCTCTGAGCTGCCGCTCGGCAGAACAGAACTGCAGGGTACGGACGTTATCGCGATTGTGCAGGAATATACCAGCAAGACGGAGGAAGAAAGCTTCTGGGAAGCGCACCGGGAATACTGGGACATCCAGGCGCTGGTAAGCGGGGAAGAACGCATGGGCTGGGCTCCGCTGAATACGATGCAGGTGAAGACCGCCTATGACCCGCAGAAGGATCTGGAGGTTTTTGAAGGCGAAGGCTTGTGGTACACACTGAAGCCAGGGCTGTTTACAGTGCTCACGGAAAATGACGTTCATTATCCATGTGTACAAGTGGACGGGCCGGTTCCTGTACGTAAGGTTGTCATCAAGGTCCGTAAGGAATCGAATGAAAAATAAAACCTGATCAGGAATTATGATGTTCCCGGAGCTCCCGGTCTGCTGCCGCTTATGCGGCGGCGGCCGGGAGTTTGTGCTTTCCGCACACAAGGAAGTTCATGTAAAGCAAGAAAGTGCAAACCGTGTTCAACGACGGATCAAGAAAATCAAATTGCGGATTGCCGCCGCCCCCTCCTATAGTAAAAAGCATAGTCAGGGCCAATGACGATAAACCATGATCAGCTGTTATTCCGGGATGAAAGAAGGGGACCTTGGGATGTGGAGCGAGCAGCAATTTCAGCAGCCAGCCGCTGCGTTTGGTATTCATCCGTTCTGGTTTTGGAACGGGGAGATGGAAGACAGCCAGATTCAGTGGCAAATCAGGGAAATGCGTGAAAAAGGAGTCGGGGGGTTCTTTTTGTGCCCCCGTCAGGGATTGACTGTGCCTTATTTGTCGGAGGTCTGGTTTGACAAGGTTCGGGTTGCTCTTGACGAGGCCAGGGAAAACGGCATGGATGTATGGCTGTACGATGAATATCCGTATCCGAGCGGGATTGCGGGCGGGGAGGTTACGCTGCTGCATCCGGAGGCGAAGCACCAGACACTGGAGCATCGCTCGATGCGCGCAAGCGGCGGGGAGACCTTGCGCATGGAGCTGCCTTGGGCGCGAGTTATATCGGCCCGGGCGGTGCCGCTGGATTCGTCAGGACGGAAGCTCTGGGAGGCGGCTGTTGAGATACGCAGCTTCATCGGTAATCATCAGGCCGATCCGGTTTTTCAGAAAACGGGCCTTACGGCTTATAATCAAAAGCGCTTTTTCACCTACCGGACGGTGTTTCGCCTCCAATGGGCCGTTCCGCCGGGGGAGTGGGAGGTGCATGTGTTCCTGGAGCGGGAAATCGATGACTTTAAATATTACGGCACGTTCGTCGATCCCTGCAACAAGGAAGCGATGGCCACCTTTATCCGTTTGACGCACGAACGGTATAAGAGCGAGGTCGGTGAATATTTCGGCACAGTCATTAAGGGAATGTTCACGGATGAGATTGGATTGCTCGGCAATGTGCCGTGGTCGCCGCAGGTGGCGGAGTTTTTTGAAGCCCGCTGCGGTTATGCGCTGACGGACGTGCTGCCGGCGCTTGTGGACGAAGCGGCTCCGAATGCGGCGAAGCACCGGTACGATTATTTCCAGACTGTACATCTGCTGCTGAGAGAGTCGTATCACAAGCAGGTGCATGACTGGTGTGAGGCCAACGGGCTGCAGTATGTGGCCGAGGTGCCGGCGATGCGGATGACGACGCAGCTGTTCAGCCATGTTGTCGGCGGGGACAGCGCGCATGAGAAGCTCGGCCGCTCGCTGGAGTGGGTGCTTGACCGCTATGCGGGACGGATGCGTGATAATCCGAAGATGGTCAGCTCGCTGGCCCGGCAGCTTGGCCGGGAAAGAAACCTCATTGAGTGCTTCCACAGTGTAGGCTGGTCGATGACGCTGCAGGATGCGCGGTGGATGATTGACCGGATGGCGGCGCTGGGAACGAACTTTTACAATTTCCATGCTTTTTATTACACGATGGATGCCATGGCCAAGCATGACGCTCCGCCGTCGCAGTTTTTTCAAAATCCGTACTGGTCGCACTTCCGCGCTCTGGCGGACTATACGAGCCGGATTAGCTATGTAATGAGCGAAGGCAGGGCACATATCCGCATGGCGATTGTAGACC
Source organism: Paenibacillus sp. y28 (assembly GCF_037137075.1). Lineage (NCBI taxonomy): Bacteria > Bacillati > Bacillota > Bacilli > Caryophanales > Paenibacillaceae > Paenibacillus > Paenibacillus sp. y28. The sequence goes on along the minus strand of NZ_JBBBNV010000003.1, from coordinate 206,756 downwards.
CTGCAACGTCGCTCTGGACGCATCTGGGCAACCCGCTGCATGGATACGGATACTGCGGCGTTACAGAGGCTGAGGAGGCGCGCCTGGAGCGTCTGAAGCAGGATTGGTCGGCACTGGCGAAGCGGCTGCTTCAGGAGCGGATGGACTACGATCATCTCGATTCGGAGCTGCTGGCGGAAGCGGATATAAGCGGCGGGACCGTGAAGCTGGGACAGGCCGAATACGAGCTGCTGATTTTGCCTCCGATGACGAACCTTGAGGCCAAAGCCTGGGCGAAGCTGCAGCAGTTTATGCAGGAGGGCGGCACCGTAATCAGCTTCGGTCTGCTGCCTTATGAGCCGATTGAGCCCGGCAGTCCGGCCGAGGCGGAGCTGCTGCAGGTGTTCGGGGCAGCCCGGCAGGAGCAGCTTGACTACTGGAGGGAAGCCGAAGCGGCGCTGGCCTTGAAGGAGGCTTACGGCCGCAGAGGGCGTCAGGCCGGCGCGACAGCCGCCCAAGCGGGCGGCGCAGGAGCCTCCTCGGCAGCGGTAGCCACAGCGTCGGCGCCCCTGCTTCGCCAAGGCAGCCCGGCTGGCGCCTATTTCATCGCCAGGGATGGGGCGGCGCATGTAGACACTGCGCTGGATGAGCTGGTACGGCTGCTGAACGAGCTGGCTCCGGCTGCGGTCAGACTGGAGACGGCGAGCCGCTCCTTCCTGATGCAGACCCGCTGGCTGGCGGAGAACAAGGCCGCGGTGTTCATCAGCAATCAGGAGGGGGGAAGCCACGATGTGCTGATCCGCATTGATCCTCGTCTGCTGGGTGCGCAAGCCGCTGGCAAGCACGGAGAAGAAAAGCGGATTGAATCGATCCGGCGGCTCGATTTGGAGACTGGCCTGGCCCGCCCGCTCGCTGCTCGGCATCATGACGGGGAATGGCGGCTGGACCTAGCTTTTAGCGGCTATGAATCGCATTGTATTGAAATTACGCTTCAGGACGAGGCGGCGCCGGATGAAAGCGTACGGGCTTCGGATATGCGGCCCGTGGCGGATTGGAGCAAGCCGCATCGCTTCCCGGTCACACCGGCGGGGCCGTGGTTGCTGGAAGCAGCGGAGCCCAACATCATCCGTTTCGAGACGTTCCGGCTGGCGATGGAGCAGCTGAGCCCGGAGATGTTCACGGTTCAAGCCAAAACCTTTATCGATCAATGCGCCGATTTGAAGGAGCAGGTAACGTATCCGCTGCGGTTTGATCAAATTTTTGGAACACCGATGAATTTGAGCTTCCGGTATCCGGTATCCTGCACGTACGCAGCGGCCTTCACAGTCGATGCGCTGCCGCAGAAATGCCAGCTGATGATGGACCGTTCCGCAGTATCCGGCGTATGGCTGATGTATGTCAACGGCCAGGTGATTTCACGGGATGATTTCCGCCAGGAGATGGTATACGACCCGGCCAACCTTGCCTGCGATATTACGAAGCTGCTGCAGACAGGCTGCAATGAGCTGAGGATTGAGGTCGAGGTCCAGCACGATTGGGACGGCGTCACGGACCCCATTTACCTGCGGGGAGATTTCGGAGTCGCCTTTGATGCCGATCGGAGGCCGGTAATGACGGAGCCGCCTTCTGCAGCGGGGACGGTTACGATGGAGCCTTGCGAGGGCTACCCGTACTATGCCGGACAGCTTACTTACCGGAAAGCCTTGCTCCTGGAGCAGTTGCCCGAGTCAGATGTGTTTGAGCTGGATCTGAGCGAATGGCCGCTGCATGATTGCATCGAAGTGGCGGTGAACGGCCATTCGCTGGGGGTGCGCCCGTGGTCCCCGTACCGCTGGGAAGGGGCATCGGCACTGCTGCGTCCAGGCAGCAACGATGTTGAAGTCCGGGTGACCAATACGTTGATTGGGCTTATCGAGGGGAAATATTTTGATTATCAGGCTCATACGGTCATTCCCGTTGAACATGCTGAAGGCCGCTTGAAGCCGGGCCAATAAAACTCTGTTGAAGAAGTCAGTCCCCGAACGTTACTGCATGCCGGCAGGGCCTGTAGACAGCATAGCGGCCCTGCCAATTTCAGAAAGGAGCCATCGATATGGAGCATTTAAAGCATCAGCCCGCTGCCGGAACGGCTTCCGGCGGCAAGCCCTTGGCCAAAGCCGGATTAAAGACAGGCTACGTCAAAAAATTGCTTCATGATTTGCGGCGCGATAAGCTGCTCTATGTTTTAGCGCTGCCCGGTCTGTTATTTTTTCTTCTTTTCAAATATGTGCCGATGTGGGGCGTGCTCATTTCGTTTCAGCAGTATTCGCCGTTTGCCGGGATGCTGAATAGCCCGTGGGTTGGTCTGGAGCATTTTGAACGATTCTTCTCCAATCCTGACTTTTTTCTGCTGTTCCGCAACACGATGGCCATTAGCCTGCTAAATCTGATTTTTTTCTTTCCGCTGCCGATTGTCGTATCACTTCTGCTCAATGAGCTGCGGGGGGAAATGTACAAGCGCTTCGTGCAATCCATCATCTACATGCCGCACTTTTTATCCTGGGTCATTATCGCCGGCCTGACGTTCCTGATGTTTGCCAAAGGGGAGGGGCTGGTGAACAAGGTCATCGAGTTTTTTGGCGGACAGCGGATTGACTTTTTGACGAATCCGGATTTGTTCTGGATTATGGTGACCGCCCAATCCATCTGGAAGGAGGCCGGCTGGGGAACCATTGTGTTCCTGGCGGCAATGGCGGGCATCGACCCGCAGCTGTATGAGGCCGCGAAGATTGATGGAGCCGGGCGGCTTCGCCAAATTTGGCACGTAACGCTTCCTTCGATCCGCAGTGTCATTATCGTTCTGCTGATTTTGCGGCTCGGTCACATTATGGACATCGGCTTCGAGCAAATTTTCCTCATGTATAACGGGGCCGTATCGAAGGTGGCCGAGGTGTTCGATACCTATGTATACCGGGTCGGGATTCAGCAAGGGCAGTTCAGCTACAGTACCGCAGTCGGCTTGTTTAAATCAGCCGTAGGGCTCGTTCTTGTCATGCTGGCGAACAAGCTTGCCAAAAAATTCGGAGAAGAGGGCGTATATTAGGAGGGAGCGGCATGGTCAAAAGCTTTGGGGACCGGTTATTCAATCTATGCAATGTGACGCTGCTGGGGATCGTCGCGCTGCTCACTTTTTTTCCGCTGTACTATGTGTTTATCGTTTCGTTTACAGACCCAAGCGAATATTTGCACAAAAAGTTTGTGCTGTTTCCAGAGGTTTGGTCCGTGGATTCCTACAAGTACCTGCTGTCTACTAAATCGTTTCTCCGGTCGCTGGGAAACAGCGGCTTTCTGGCCACAGTTGGAACCGCTTGCAGTCTTGTTGTCACCGCCTCGCTTGCTTACGCTTTATCACGCAGAAGAATGCGCGGGCGCAAGTGGTTCATGATGGCGATTGTGCTTACGATTCTGTTCAGCCCGGGCATTATTCCTCATTACATGCTGGTCCGCCAGCTGGGCTTGATTAACAGCGTCTGGGCGCTTATTCTTCCGGCCCTGGCCAGCGGGTGGAACGTGATTTTGATGCGGAGCTTCTTCGACAGCATCCCGGTGGAGCTGGAGGAATCGGCCTCCATTGACGGCTGCAACGAAATATCGACCTGGGTGCGCATCATTTTGCCGCTGTCACTGCCAGCGCTAGCCGCCTTCGGGCTGTTTTACGCGGTCGGGTACTGGAATCAGTTTTTCAGCGCCCTGATGTATTTGAACAATTCGAGCAAATGGCCGATTCAGGTGCTTCTGCAAAATATTTTGCTCAACGCCACCAGCAGCGATTTGGGTGCCTCGGATGTGTTCGTCCAGCCGCCGCCGGCGGAAACGCTCAAAATGGCGTCGGTCATGGTCGCAACCGCGCCCATTCTGGCCGTATACCCGTTCCTGCAAAAGCATTTTGCCAAAGGAGCGATGGTTGGCTCGGTTAAGGGATAATCTGGGAAAGGGGTTGTGCCTTCTCTATGCTCCGGTATAGGATGAAGGTATGGCCCTTTATTCCATTCTTGGCAGGTGATCCGAATTGTTGCAAGGCGTATTCAAATCATGGCAGTTGTTGAAAAAGCAAGACGTCGGCTTTCGAAGAAGATTTTACCGTACGAGCCTGATTATGATTCTGCTGATTGCCAGCATACCGGGTCTTATTACGGGAGCAGGTATTTACTGGTCGGTGACGGGCAAAATCGAAAGCGAGCTGCAGGCTCTGCACCAAAATCAAATTTGGCAGCGGGCCAAAAACATCGATGACCAGCTTTCGTTTCTGGAGCTGACCTTCTCCCACTGGTCGTTTGACACCAATTTCGATGACAAGCTGAAAAGCCTCGATTTTGTGTACAAATACGGGCAGGTGCAGGAGCTGTTCCGTACGCTTATCGTCATTGAGGGCTCGCATCCCTTGATTGGCAATGTCGACATTTATTTGGAGAAGCCGCGTCCGCTGGTGATGAATAAGGAGCGGTACAGCTATTTAAGCGATCCGGGTGTCATGGCGAATTATGCCGCTCTCCTGAAGCAGGGCAAATCGGTGCTCTGGAGCGGGATGCAGGATACAGGACCGGGCGGAAGCCCCGGGGAAGGCGGAAGGCTGACATTAATCAACAAGCTGTCCGGCGGTGGCCTTGAGCCATTCGGAGTTCTTGTAGCGACGCTGGATATGAATAAGCTGAATGAACTTTTGAAAACGCTAACACCATATAATGAGGGCGCTACGCTGCTGCTTGGCGAGGATAAGGAGTGGCTCATTACCAGCGATACGCCGCCCAGCCCGCTGGATGAAGCGCTGCGCAGGGAGGTGATCCGGCGCGGGCCTGCGGGAGAGCCGTTCCTGTTTACGTACAAAGGCATTACATATTCGGTCTCCTGCGGCACCTTCAGCCGCTTGGGCGGCGCCTGGACCTTCGTATCCGCCGCGCCGCTGACGACCGTGACGAGTCCGGTATTATTTATATCCAAGGTTATTTTGGGTATGAGCGCCGCCGGCCTGTTGCTGGCGCTTCTATTGTCCTGGTTTGCTTCCGTGCGGCTGTATTCCCCCATCGACCGATTAATGGGAACGCTGCTTGGCGGGCGCGGCGCGCTGGACCGCTCACAGGAAAAAGACGAATTTGCCTGGATTGAGAAGCACTGGAACAGTCTGGCGACCGAGAGCAAATCGCTGCGTGAAATATTGGACCGGCAAATGCCGCTTGTGCGGGAAAGCTTCTTGCTGCAGCTGGTGCAGGGCTATTTGTTTTCGCTGAACGAAGCCGAAATCCGGGAACGGTTTTATCATTTCGGCTGGGAAGCCGGTGATGTGCAGTTTGCTGTGATGATGCTCCGGATGCGGGGACTTTCCCGGGTTGAAGCAAAATTCGCATCCGGTGATGAGGAGCTGGTGACTTTCGCTGCTACGAACATTGCTGGGGAGCTGGCAGCGAACCAGGGGCTGCAGGCTGAGGCGCTCAATTTCCACGATATGTCGGGCGGTATTTTGCTAATGCTGCCGGGCCAGGCCGCGGCCAAGAAGGTGCAGACGGATCTGCAGCTGCTGGCCCGGACGATTCTGGAGGAGGTGGAACGCAATTTGAAGCTCCAGGTGACGGTTTCCATAAGCCGCACCTCCAATCAGATGAAGCAGATTCCGTATTTATTCGAGGAAGCCAGACATGCGCTGGGCTACCGCGATTTGCTGGACGAAAGCCAAATTATTGACGACGGTCAATTCGAGCGGGTTGGCACACAGCGGGAGTTCACATACCCGTTCTCGCTGGAAAAAGAAATTGTCCACTCCATCCGTATGGGCTCCGAGGAAGAGGCTGTTACGCTTATCCGCCAGTTTTTGGACGATTTGTCCGCGGGGGGCGCGACGGAGCTTATGGTGCATCAGGGCATGCTGCAGCTGCTGGGGACCATTTTGCACGCGATGCTGGAATCGGGGCTTAATCCGGTGCAGCTGTTCGACGGGGCCAATCCGTTCGGGCAGCTTAGCGATCTGAAGGATTCGGAGGACATCCTGAAGTGGTTCCAATTCAAGGTGGTCGGCGTATTCGTTTATGAGCTCATCAGCAAGCAGGATTTCCATTTGAAGCAGATGGTCGAGAAGGTGATTCTATACCTGAAGGAGCGGTACATGACCGATTTGTCACTGGATGCTTGTGCGGAGCACTTCGGCACGAGTCCCTTCACGCTGAGCCGGGCGTTTAAGCAGGTGACGGGGATCAATTTCATTGATTATTTGACGAGCATCCGGATGGATGCGGCCAAAGAGCTGCTGCGCAGCACCGACTACAAAATTAACGATATCGCCGAAAAAAGCGGCTATCAGCAGACGTATTTTAACCGGATTTTCAAAAAGTACGAAGGGGTGACCCCGGGCCAATACCGGGAAATGAGCCGGGAGAGCTCGAAATAAAGGGTGCTGCAACAAGGTGAAAGCGCTGCAATAAAGGATAATGGCCATCATCCCCGGACTGCAAAAATGTATGCTTGTTGGCAATCGTTTCGCGCGTTACGTTAGAACCTGAGCCTTGACTATAATCAGGAAACGAAGGGGAGATCGCCAGTGAAATGGAACAAACTGAAGTTCGCCGGACTTGCCGCCAGTGTGCTGCTTGCCGGACTGCTTTCGGCCTGCGGCGGAAGCGGTACCACGTCCGGTACCGCTTCCGGGGGAGCCGCGCAGGACAATTCTCCGCTCCAGGTAAACATCATGACGATCCTGCTGAACCCAACACCGCCTTCAGATGACAATGCGATCAAGAAATTAATTGAAGAGGCTACGAACGCCAGGCTGAACATCCAGTGGGTCTCCTCCAACAGCTACAAAGACAAGCTGAATGTCACTCTCGCCTCGGGAGACATTCCGGAGCTGACGTACATCGATGAGCCGTTCTCGCCGGTATTCCGTTCGATGGCGAAGCAGGGCGCCTTCTGGGACGTGACGGATTACATCAAGGATTACCCGAATTTGTCCTCCAAAATTTCAAAAACGGCCTGGGATTTAACGAAAATGGAGGATGGGCGCAATTACAGCATTCCCCGTCCCCGTCCGTCTGAAGCGGATAGCTTCTTCATTGTTCGTAAGGACTGGCTTGACAATCTCGGCCTGAAGCCGCCGACGACAGTGGATGAGCTGTACCAGGTTATGAAAGCGTTTGTAGAAAACGATCCCGACAAAAATGGCAAAAAGGATACCATCGGCTTGGCCGGAAACGTGAATCTCACGGATATGGGAACCTTCGGAAACATCGGCAATTCGCTGGCAGGCATTAACGGCAACTGGAAATGGGTCGACAACAAAATGGTGTATAAGGACCTGCTGCCGGAAGAGCGCAAATCACTTGAATATGTAATCAAAATGAATCAGGAGAAGCTAATCCCCGAGGATTTCGCTTCATTGAAGGGGACCCAGCTTAAGGATATGTTCAAGGCTGGCAAGGCGGGAATTATCGTTGATAAAGCGGGCACGATGATGGATTATATCACCGAGCTGAAGAAGACGGTCCCGACGATTAAGGAGACGGATTTCTATCCGCTGACGAGTCTGAACGGCTTCAACCCGAAAGGACCGGGCTATGCCGGGGTGCTGACCATTCCAAAAACCGTGCCTGAGGCCAAAATGAAGCGTATCCTGAAGCTGCTGGATACGTGGATGAACGATGACGTGTTTGCCATTCAAACGTATGGCATCGAGGGCGTCGATCACACGGTGAAGGATGGCGTCAAGGTGGTCGATCAGGCGAAGCTGAACGAGCACGGGGGACCTGATTTTAATCAAATCGTATATGTAGCCGATCCGTATGCCAGCTCTACGAAAAGCTTCTTCTCCAAGGAGGCGGATACGTTATTCCGCAAAATTCAGGATGACCGCGCCAAATCGAGCGTAGCGGATATCAGCATCGGGCTGTATTCTCCTACCGCGCAGCAGGTTCTGCCGGAGTTCCAAAAAAATCTGCAGGATTTGAAAACCAAAATTATTTTGGGCCGGGAGCCGATCGCGGCATGGGATGCCTACGTTGAGAAAATGAGGAACGATCCGAATATTGTGAAGATGAGCGAAGAGATGACAGAGGCTTACAAGAAACGGAACGGCATCAAGTAACGAGCGAAACAAACCTTACAGCGAGCGAAACAAACCCTACAACGAGCGAAACAAACCTTACAGCGAGCGAAGCAAACCCTACAACGAGCGAAACAAACCCTACAACGAGCGAAGCAAACCTTACAGCGATAAACAACCGGGCCTTGCCGCGGAATGGACTGAGATCCGCCGGCGAGCCCGGTTTTTGTGCTGCTCCGGTTTATGCTTCGGCGGAAGGTCCCCCTAAACTTTCAGCAACCGTTCAGATAAAACTCAGGTCCGCTTAAGATTTACAGGCTATTCTAAAAGCAGGTCAAACAGCATGACATCAAATTCGTTGAAACGAAACGTCAACTATACAAAAAAGCGGGGATGGAAGATGAAAACGATCAGCCTGATGAAAGTCGTCATTTTTACCACATTCGTGAGTGTCATTATCGGTATGTTTGGGGTCCCGGAGGATCGTGCGGCAACGGCCGGTGCGGCTGAGGGAATTACGATCGAGGCAGCGGCTGCCGACGATCCGATTGGCAGGGGAGACAAGATAGCGGCCGGCGGTTCCAGCATAGCTGCTGTGCCGGATCACGTTCTTGCGGATTATGCTGCTGTAAAGGCTGCGGAAAGCCGTATCACGGACGGAAACGGTACGATAGATTTATAAACGGCGTGTTTGCCCGTAGGCTTTAATAAGCCTGCGGGCTTTGTTTATAGCATGACGGCCAGTGATGGATCACCATCATGCGGTGCGACACTGGGCTTGAGGAGCTGCGCGCAGTGCGGCTAAGCGAGAGGAATAAGTTGAACAGCTAACATTTCAGATGTGTGTCAGGTTCGCATTTTAGGGGCAGCGCCGCCTCCGCCTGCTGCAGCGGCCACGGCAGGTGATGAATGTCGCCGCGGCACAGGATTGTGCTATGATAAGTGTACAAGTAATACCATTCCTTCAGCCAGTGCTACAGTGTCTCCGGGCTTGCTTGGAGCGGACCCGCCGCAGGCCTGTAGCAGGCTTGAAAGACCACCGTGTATTGACGAATTGCTTATGCGCGCGCCGGGCGTGCGATTCCGGCTAAGCAGACAGGAGGTGTATCCGGGTGAACGCTCAAGCCCGATACAAGCATGATCATGGTCTTGTCCGAAGGGACGCCGTCTTGCTGTATGACGGGGAATGCCAATTATGCCATGGCGCTGTTAAATTTATTATACCGCGGGATAAGCGCGGGTACATTCATTTCGCCTCGCTGCAGTCCGATATTGGCCGCAGGCTCGTTATGGAGGCGGTACACGGCAGGATCGGGCGCCAACCGGACCCTAGCCGGAATGGTTCCGATTCGGGAACCGGAGCGGAGGAGCGTCAGGCTCAAGTGCAGGCGGATGCCATGTTCACGCTCCCCCTGTCTCAGATGCCGGATAGCGTCATTTTGCTGGAACGAGGCAGGCTGTATGTGAAATCGTCGGCAGCGCTGCGAGCGGCCCGCCATCTGTCCGGGCTGTGGCCCTGCGCCGCTTTGCTGCTGGCCGTTCCCCGTCCGCTGCGGGACGCGATTTATGACTGGGTTGCCATGCGGCGATATCGCTGGTTCGGCAAGGCCGACAGCTGCCTGATGCCGACGAAAGACGTGCGCAGCCGTTTTTTGGATCTATAGCGCCGGTGGAGTTGAGTGGTTCTATAGACAGAGCAACATGGTTGTATAAGGAAAAAAGGAGGCCACGTGATGACGCTGACCGCCAAAACGGCATATCTCCGCTCTTTAGTGCTGATGCAGCAGGAGAACCCTACGCGCTATCCTTATAACCTGCCCGCCATCCGGTCGCTGGAGGATTTGAGCTTTCATCCACAGGTAACATACATTTGCGGGGAGAATGGAACAGGCAAATCGACGCTGATGGAAGCTATTGCCGTAGCCTGGGGCTTTAATCCGGAGGGAGGCACGCTGAATTTCTCGTTTGCGACGCGCGCGTCCCACTCTTCCTTGCACGAGCGCCTTCGGCTTGTACGGGGGATGACTAAGCCCAGGGACGGGTTTTTTTTCCGGGCGGAAAGCTATTATAATTTGGCGACGCAAATTGAGGAGCTGGACCGGGAGCCGGGAGGACGCCGGATTATCGATTCGTACGGCGGGGTGTCTCTGCATGAGCAGTCGCATGGAGAATCGTTTTTTGCAGCCTTCGTACACCGCTTCTCCGGGAAAGGCCTGTATATTCTGGACGAGCCGGAGGCCGCTCTTTCCCCGCTGCGTCAGCTATCCTTACTGTCCCGGATTCATGAATTGGTTCAGCAGGACTCCCAATTCATCATTGCCACCCATTCACCGATATTGATGGCTTATCCCGAGTCGCTGCTTTATTATATTACCTCTGCTGGCCTAGAGAAGTGTACCTTGGAGCAAACGGAGCACTACGAGGTATACTCTCAGTTTATGACGCAACGGGAACGGATGCTGAAGCATTTGTTTGAGGCTTGATTTGTTTTTCTGACGGTAGCTTTTTTAGAACGGATCAGGTAGGATAGGAGTACATCATTGTCAGGAAACTTGACAAGAAAACAGGGGGGAGCGGGGCCAATGTCAGTTCAGCTTGTTGACTCCTTCGGCCGGGTGCACGATTATTTACGAATTTCGGTCACCGACCGCTGCAATTTGCGATGTGTTTACTGTATGCCTGAAGAAGGCATGGCGTTCGAGCCCGACGAGAGGCTGCTTTCTTTTGCCGAGATCCGGGAGGTTGTCCGCGTGCTGGCAGGCTATGGGGTGCGCAAGCTGCGCTTGACCGGGGGCGAGCCGCTGGTTCGCAGGGACCTGCCTCAGCTGGTAGCCATGCTTTCCCAAATTCCGGGCATTGAAGATATTGCGCTCACGACCAATGGAATTTATTTGGCTAACCGGGCCGCACAGTTTAAGTCCGCCGGCTTGACCCGGGTGAATATTAGCCTTGACTCACTGCGGCCCGACCGATTCGCGCTTATCACTCGTGGCGGGGATGTGCAGCGGGTAATGAGCGCCGTTCGGGAGAGCATCCGGGTCGGCTTTCATCCGATTAAAATCAATGTGGTTCTGATGAAGGGACTCAACGAGGATGAAATCGACGATTTCCTCCAATGGACGATCGATGAAGAGATCAATGTTCGCTTTATTGAATACATGCCTATCGGCCATGATGATGACGGCTGGCGCAGCAAGTATTTGCCGCTGAATACAGTTCTGGAGCGGTGTCTTACCCGGGGCTGGGCTGTGGAAAGCACCGGGGAGGTTTACGGAAACGGACCGAGCCATAATTACCTGATTCGGGGAGCGAAGGGCCGATTCGGCCTCATCCATCCGGTAAGCGACCATTTCTGTGAAACCTGCAACCGGCTCCGGCTGACGGCGGACGGCAGCATTAAGCCGTGCTTGTACTGGACCGATGAATTTAATGTCCGCGGCGTAATTGGCAATGACGAGGCGGTGGCGCAGCTGTTTTTCAAGGCGCTTGGCGTGAAGCCGTTGAATCATGAAATGGCGGAAGCACTTCGCAGACAATCTCAGTCCCACACACCGACTGTGCGGCGCATGTCGCAAATCGGAGGCTAATCCCTGTTTACACGGATAAACGAAAATCCGGCCCAAGGAGCTGCAGCACAGCGTCCTTGGGCCGGATTTTGATTGTGCGCCCGGCATGGGCGATAGCTTGGCCCTCGGGGGGATGGCTGAAGCAGGGGAGATGCCGGCAGCTAAAGCTAATCGGTCTGTTCTTCCTGCTTGATTGGCACGGTGAAGCAGAAGCGGCTGCCGCCGTCTGCGGAGGCTTCCGCCCAGATGCATCCGCCGTGGGCCTGCACAATTTCCTTTGTGATCGCAAGCCCCAGTCCGCCGCTCTTCGGCAAAGAGGAGGGCGCGGCAGGATCTCCTCTATAGAATCGGTCAAATATGTAAGGCAAATCCTGATTACGGATTCCCTTGCCGGTATCTTCCACGGTGATTAGAAGCTTAGGCGCGTGTTCCTTTAAAACGGGGCGTTCATCTAAACGATCGTTCTCCGTCTTCTCCGCAGGCTGCTGGATTTCCATCCGAACCGTAATTTTCCCGCCAGCCGGGGTATATTTAATGGCATTGAAAATCAGATTGGTAAACACCTGCTCCAGCCGTTCGCTGTCCGCCCATATACAAACACGTTCCCCAGGGCCGTGGACGGTTAGGGAGATGCCTGCAGACTCGGCGTCAAATTCATATTTCTCCTGCACACTGAATTTCACTTGGTCAACGGATAACGCCTGGAAATGAAAAGGGCTTTGCCGGGCTTCCAGCCGGGCCAGCTCGAACAGATCCTCTACAAGCCGCTGCAGGGTCAGTGTTTTGTCCTGAACGAGCCGCAGCGTTTTCTCCTGCTGCTCCGGCTGCCGCACGACACCGTCCAAGATCGCCTCCACGTAGCCGCGTATCGAGGTCAGCGGAGTCCGCAGCTCATGGGAAATGTTCGAAACCAGGTAGCGCCGCGCCTCTTCGGACTCTTCCAGGGACCGGGTGCGTTCCTTGATTTTTTGCTCCAGGGAAGCGTTGATGTTGACCAGATCCGCAAACAATCCGGCAATTTTCCGAGCCAGGGCAACCGCCTGGACAAAAATCAGCAGCAGCAGGCCGATTGGGGAATAGCTGCCCGTCCACAAGGTTTCGTTGAAATACAAAATATCGTTTAAGACAGACAACGCGTAGAGCACAAAGCCAAGCCCGATTAACCAGGCTCCTTCTTGACGGCTGCGGATGGCGCATACAATGGCATAAACCAGATAAGAAGCCATAACGAGCGCCAGAGTTTGGAACAACAGCAGCCACTGCGTGAACACAATGGTGGGAGTGACCGCGACGAATACGGCGCACCCCAAGCAAAGACGCTCCGGAATAATGAGCATCAAGCGGTGAAACGGCTCGGGGTAAAGCGAATGAATGAACCGGACGAAAAGCGGAATGCCGATTATAATCGTCATGTACTCCAGCTTCATATCGATCGCATACGGAAAATGGGGCCACAGCCGCCCAAGCACATATTCCCCGACCAGAAGCGAACGCAGTCCGGTAATGAGACAAAACAGACCGAAAAACAGCGGAGTCTTCGTTTCCCGGCGCAGTGCGTAAAAGGCCAGATGGTACAGGCCGACGACAAGCAGGCAGCTGAACACGAGAATATCGGCGGCATCCAGGCGAAGAGAACGCAGCTGAAGCTGGGGCGGCGTGCCGATTTTGATTGGCTGCCAAACTCCCCCTCGCCGGTGCTCGAAATTGGAGGCTTGAAGAATGAGATCCACCTCACCATGGGCCTCATGCAGAATTACCATCCGCTTGCTGTCCTCGGCTACAGCATCTTCCCGGTTAGTCCCGGGCTCGCCGCTCTGAATAACCAGCTCCCCATTGGCCCACAAGCGATAGGCTGTTGATACGCCAGGCACCGTAATTGCGTACGCTGGCGGACCGTTCTGCGGAAGGAGCACCCGCAGCCGATACGTTCCGTACCCTTCGCCAGGAAGCACTGTGCCGTCCCGCAGCACCTGCTCGTTCCAGGAGCCGGGCACCTCAATCCAATCGGGGGCTGCTCCGCTGTCCTCTGCTTCCCTCCATTGCTCAGGAGACAGAAGCTTCTGCCAATAGAAGGCCCACTCCCCGTCTAAATTGACAGGTCCCTGCTGCATAAAGGACCAGCCGCGCAGGTCGGCCACCCCCTGCTTGGCCATATCGAAAGAAGGGGGCTTCACTGTGCATCCGGCCAGTATGAGCATAAAAAATAAAAGGAAGACAAATAAAGCTTGCTTCCGTTTCCTGCTGCACCAGCTATTCATCATATTTTATCAACCTCGGCGGTTTCGTAACGAACTTCAATGAGCCATCCAATTGTTACTAAAAAAAGCGGATACACTTTATCATAACGCAAGTTGCTGTTCCTTGAAAAGCAAAATCCGGAAGCCAGGTTCAGCTTCCGGATTTCAGAACAAACGGAAAGATTAGTACGGGAAACTTCTTAGAATAATAACAAGCAAAATATAGAGCACCAGAATGACAGCCGTAGAAGTGAAAACGTTGCAGCCCACGCCCATTGTCATCCCCCTTCCTATACTGGATGCTATCAGCATATTCGGGACGGTTAGCGGAGGTTTGGACTCCTGTACGGGGGCGCTGGGAGTTTGTCGCGAGCGGCGGCTTACCTGCGCTGCTGATTACCATGCCAGCTGCTTTTGCATCGTGTGCGACACCCCAGCCGCAGGTCGGCATCGGATGACGCCGCCAGACCATCCGCTATCCATGCAGGCGCTGCCTGGGAAAGCTGGAACCTGAATACCGGAAATCAGAGTGCCGAGCCCCCGAACAGGAAGCGGTACTGCCAATGACCGTCAAGCGTATCTGTAATGACGCCGCCGGACGCCTTCGAATATGTATGCAAGAGCTTGCCGTCACCCAAGTAAATGGATACGTGGGTAATGGTCGCTGTTGCTTTGTTGACCCCTGCGTAATCCGAGGCTTTTGAACCTTTGTAGGCGGAATAGAAGACCAAATCTCCGCGCTTGAGCTTGGTGTAATCGGTCGTGTAGTTTCCTTTATCTTTCACATAGGCGCCTTGTCCTCTGGAATCCGCAGGAAGGGTGATCCCGAGACCATCCTTAAACGCTTGACGGACGAAGTCAGAGCAGTCAAAAGTCGAGGTATTGCTCCGGCTTGATCCGTATTCGTAAGGAGTGCCGAGGTATTTCATACCGGCGGAAATCATTTTCTCTACGGAGGCGGAGCTTGTGCTGCCTGATTCCGAAGAACCGGAGGAACCGGAAGAACCAGAGCCGGAACCGGAAGAACCGCTGCTTAAGGATACATATTCGGTTTTACTGCTGACGTACCCGGATTGTCCGTTTTGATCACGAACCTGGTACCAATATTGATTGGGCGAGCCGAGAATGGTTACCTTCTCACCGGCCTTCAAATAACGAATCATCGTGCTGCTTGTACTAGCGGCTTTACGAAAAGAAACGGATTTGTTGACAACAAGAGTTTGTCCGACAGATGCGGAAACGTACGAAGCGGCTTCCGCCCCTTGTGGAAGGGCGATGGCTCCTGATAAGCAAAAGGACGCGGCAAGCAAGGATGCTATGAGCTGTTTTTTCATGACTCTTTACTACCTCCTCAAATGTGTGTGGGTATTGGAAAGTCCGTCCGATATCAATCATAGCACGTGGAAAATTGGAAGTTCAGTTGTAATAGTTTCCAATTGGAAAATTGGAAATTGGCAATTCTGCCATGCTGCGACCAAAGTCCATGAGCACAGGGAAATCAAGGAGAGCGGCTGTAAGGAACTGTGTGATGCTGGAAATACATTCCGTGATTTTAAAGTGAAAATGGGCCTATTCGCTCTGAAGCCCGAACCGGTATGCGGAAATTGGGACAGCGGGCTTATTTTTGAGACGGGCAGCTTCATTCCCAGCCTTATTCTGGGAATGTCGTACTATATCTAGAATCAGGATTGAAAGATTACCGCCGACACATGAAAATAGAAGAGAATTTATTTAATGGATAAAGGCCAGCTTGTCCGGTAACGGCCGCCCGGAACAAGAAGCTGGAGCAGGCCCCGGTATGTTGATGGAGGAGCCGAATGAACCGGTGCCGGTGCAAGCGGCCTGTGATATTCAAACCTTAACAGCGCTTATGCTCGGCTATCAGCGTCCGGGGCTGCTGGCGCAAATCGGCCGGCTGCAGGCGGATGCTTCAGCAGTCCGGCTGCTGGAGGAGCTGGTTCCTGCGGCAAATACGTATTTAGCTGATTTCTTTTAATAGGATAGTGCCATTCATGACTAGCGGCGGTCTGCGGACCGCCGTTTTTTGTTGTGCTACGCCGGGCTAGACACTCATTATCGGGCTGCAGATGGCCGGCATCAGCTTCGGACGGCAAAACGATTGTGGCGATGGCGGGGCCTTGAAACAAGCGGCTCGTCCGGCTTGCTCCCCGCAGGTCCTGCTGCATCCTAGACTAAGGTCCAGCAGCAGAAACCGTCCGGGGTCCGTTTTGGGCAGAAGTGTTTCCGACTACAATAAAGACATAGCAAGCGACAACAAACGAAGGAAAGGCGGTGAGCAAACAAATGCGCATGACGAAACAACGCGGATTCGCACTACTGCTGATTGGCTGCGGTATCCTGATGGTGCTTGGAAAGACGGGCTTTGGTCTTGGAATCCTGATGAGCTGGTTGTTCCCGTTCATCTTGATGGGACTCGGGTATATCGGGTGGATGAATGAACGCAGGTTCATCGGCGGGGTGCTCTTCGTAATCGGTGCTTTGTGTGTGCTCGGCAAGTTGTCCGGCCTCATCCCCTGGATTTTGGCGGCAGGGTTTGTAATTGGCGGAATTATACTGCTGAAGCGGAAAACAAGCTACCTTTAAGAAGGCCGATTAGATGGCCGGTGGAAAGAAAGCAGGGATGGAGGCGCGGCAGCGCCGGAGGCCGCCTGATGCAGGAGACAAAATTGCATCCGCGGGCGTATCCCTTAACCCGGCCGGAGGCCGCCGGTTAGAGCAGGCAAGCCCGCAGGAACACTTGATAACTTAGGAGGAACAACAAATGAGCATATGGAGAAGAGTTCGCGATATGACCGCGGCAACGTTGAACGAAATGCTGGAATCCTCGGATGACCCGGTTCGGCTGATTGACCGCTTCTTAAGCGGCCAGCGGGAGCAGCTTGAACAATCGCAAGCCTTGTACAGGCAGCTGCTGCATCATGCCGCTACCCTGCGTCAGCAGATGGTTCAAGCGGAGCAGCTTCGGGACAAGCGGGAGCAGCAGGCTTCACTGGCTGTGAAGGCCGGCGAAGAGATTGCGGCCCGCATGGCTCTGCAGGAGAAGCTGCGCTATGAGGAGCAGGCTCTGCAGTACCGGCGCCTGTATGAGGAAAGCCAGCCGGCCATTATCGAGCTGGAGGAACGAATGCAGGCCCTGAAGGCCGAATATGACGAAGTGCTGGCCAAACGCGAGGTGGTGCTGGCCCGTCTGGAATCGCTCCGCCTGCAGCGCAAAATGCAGGCTGGCCCAGGCTGGGAGGGCCGCTCGTCTCATGGACTGCTGTACCGGGTCGAGGACGCGGTAAGCGAGCTGGAGTCCGAGATGAGAATCTTTAACGAGCTGCGCTCGACGACACCGTTCGGGGTGCGGCCGGAAGGCAGCCGCTATGCTGCTCCCCCTGCCTCACCCGTTATGCCTGGCGCTTCGGCGGCGGTTGACCGGGAGCTGGAGAAGCTGCGCAGCAAACTGGCTCAGGAAGGATGGAACTAGATATGAAGAGAATTTACCGTTCGCAGCGGGATAAGAAATTATTCGGTCTATGCGGCGGGTTAGCTGAACTGCTTGATGTTGACGCTACACTGCTGCGTTTAATCTTTGTCATCACAGCGATATTCTCGGCGGGAACCATGATTGCCATTTATGTGCTGGCAAGCCTTGTAATTCCGAAGGAGCCGGTAGCCGCAGGATATGGATACGGCGGCTGGCAGGGACACGGCTACGGCCCGGAATACGGCCCTGAGCAGGGACACGGCTATCAAGGCAATCACGGACCAAGCGGCCCGTTCGGACACAATGGTCCATTCGGCGGGGAATACGGCTTCGATTCCAAGTCCGCCCGCCGCTGGGCGAAGCAAATGAGACGCTGGGGCAAATTTTACGGCGAGCAGTGGCAGCAAGGCTGGAAGCAGCCGCATCAAGGCCCCGGATCGGGTACGATGAATTGGAAGCAGCCGCAGCAAAGCCCGAATGTCCAGCATCCGCTGGACGATATGATGCCGGATATTGAAAAAAAAGCGATGCAGCGGGAGCTGGAAGAGCTGCGCGCCAAGGTCGCCAAAATGGAACAAACTAAATCTGTGAACGAAGAGAAGGGAGAATAATACAATGGGAGTATTCAAACGGATTAGCGATATGACAAAAGCATCGGTGCATGAGCTGCTTGATAAGGTAGAGGACCCAATCATGATGCTGAAGCAATATCTTCGCGATATGGAAGAGGACATTGCTCGCGCTGAAGTTACGGTTGCCCGTCAAATCGCAAGCGAGCGCAAGCTGCAGCAGCGGTATGAGGAAGCCGTCCGGCTGAGCGACGAGCGCTCGAGGCAGGCGGAGCAGGCGCTGCGTGAAGGACAGGATGCGGCGGCGCGCCAAGCGCTGGAGGAGAAGCTGTATTTTGACCAAAAGGTTACCGAGTATGCGGAGCTGCACGAGCAGGCGGTTGCCCAGGCATCTGAGCTGAAGCACCAGCTTCATGATATGAAGGAGCAATTTTATCAGCTCCGCAACAAAAAGAACGAGCTGACGGCCCGGGCGCAGATGGCGGAAGCACAAAAGAAAATGGCCAGTGTGACTGCCGTACACACGCTGGAAAGCGGCCATGCGTCCAAAGGCTTCCACCGCATCGAAGAAAAAATTATGCAGATGGAGGTAGAAGCGGAGATGCTTCGCAAGCCGGGCATCGGACCTGTAACCGGAGCAGCGGGTGCCGCAGGCTGGGCGGCTGCCGATGAGGCCCGCCGTCAAAAGGTGGAAGCCGAGCTGGAGCGTATGAGAAGCAACCTGTAAGTGAATTGCGGGCCACGGCTTTTGAGAGAACCCAACTTATGATATTCTAATACATGGACCAAGCCACCGACCGCTGGCCTCAGCGAGCTGCTGCGGGCTTGGTCCTAAGTTGTTGATTCTCGGGCCTTGACGGCCTTGCTGACCAAAATTACAGTTCAAGTACAGCAGGTAAACGGTACCGCCTTTTCTGGGGCAAAGCCGTTTACCCGGTTGATTCAGCATGAAAGGGGGAGCGGCATGGTGAAAAGCAAACGCAACACGGCAATTGTACTTCTTGCAGCGGGCGTATTTATTTTGGCCAGCAAGGTACTGGACTTCATGACCATCGCCGCTCTCGTGCTGCTCCTCATCGGGGTATACCGGATTGCCAGTGAGCCGGGGCGAAGCGGGTTTGTCATTGCCGCGATTGGCCTGCTCATTTTATTTGGCGCACAGATGGGGGTTGTGCTGGCGCTGGCGATGATTTCGATTGGCGTGTTTTATGTGCGAAGCAAAAAAAAGATACCGCCCTACGCCCGGGAGCCGAGGCCGCATATTATCGGCAGCTTCAAGCGTGACCGGGGGCCGTGGATTCTGAAGCACACCGGCATTTGGTGCGCCATCGGCGAATTCCGCTTGGACTTGTCGCTTGCAATTCCGGAAGAGAAGGAGACCCAAATTTTTTTGCAGGGCATTATCGGGGACGTCCATCTAATTCTTCCTGAGGACTGGGGCGTTGAAGCGGAGGCTTATGTCTGGATGGGAGAGGTGAAGGCGGCGGGTCGAAAAGAAGCGGGAATCGCCAACAAGTTTGTTTGGCGCTCCGATAACTTCGATACCTGCGAGCACCGTGTCCGGCTGCAGCTGGCGTTTATGATTGGCGATATCGATATTCGGATTTTGTAGTCCGGCAAAGGAGGAGTCGTCTTGCGCGGTAAACTGACCAACATGATATGGCGAAGCATGGGCGAAGCAATGCTGCTTAGCCTCGTGCTGTTCGCTGCGGTTGTCTACGTGCTGCGCCGGTACGGCTATCTCCGCGAGTTCAGCACCTGGCAGGAGGGGGTCGAGCTCAGCCTGCTGCTGATCGGGCTTGCGCTGGCCTTCGGCGCGGCGTACGGCTTCCTGTACAGCAGCCGTATCAAGCGCCGGCTGGAGGAGCTGCATGACCGCATGCTGCTGCTGGAGAAGGGCAGCCTGCCGCGTCAAGCCCCGCCGCTTGGCGATGATGAAATCGGCCGGCTCAGCGAGCAGCTTGGCCGCATTCAGGTCAAGTGGGAGGAGCAGGTCGGCTCGCTTCAACGGCTGTCGACCAGCAATGCCGAGCTGGCCGAGAAGGCCCGGGTGTCTGCCATTGTAGAAGAACGGCAGCGGCTGGCCCGGGAGCTTCACGATGCGGTCAGTCAGCAGCTGTTCGCCATTTCCATGACGGCTACAGCGGTGGGGCGCACGCTGGAGAAGGATTTCGACAAGGCGAAGCGGCAAATAGAATTGATCGAGGAAATGTCATCGGTTGCCCAATCGGAGATGCGCGCGCTGTTGCTGCACCTTCGTCCGGTCCATCTGGAGGGGAAACGACTATCCCAGGGGCTGGGTGAGCTGCTGCAGGAGCTTCAGGTCAAAGTGCCGTTTGAGATTTCCTGGGAAATGGATGAAACCATCCGGCTGCCCAAGGGAATTGAGGACCACTTATTCCGTATCGTTCAGGAATCGCTCTCCAACGCGCTGCGCCACTCCAAGGCGGATAAAATCGAGCTGCGGCTGCAGCACCCGGAGGATAGTGTCCGGCTGACGATCCGCGATAACGGGGTCGGCTTTGATTTGGAAGAGAAGAAGCATACGTCCTACGGTCTCGTATCCATGCAGGAGCGGGTCAATGAAATCGGCGGGACAATACAGATGATTACGGCGCCGGGGAAAGGAACCCGCATCGAAATCCGGGTGCCGATCGTGCCCGAAGGAGGAGAAACTGCGTAATGGAACAGGATCAGGAGCAAATGAACCCCATCAGGGTGCTGCTTGTGGATGATCACGAGATGGTTCGAATTGGCCTGGCGGCTGTGCTTGGGACAGAGGACGGCATTGAGGTTGTAGGGGAAGCGGGCAGCGGAGCGGAAGGCGTTCGTCTGGCAGCCGAATACAAGCCGGATGTTGTGCTGATGGATTTGGTCATGGAGGGCATGGACGGAATCGAAACGACCCGCCGCGTACTGCAGCAGCACCCGGATTGCAAGGTAATCGTGCTGACCAGCTTTTTGGATGATGAGAAGGTTGTGCCCGTCATTGAAGCGGGCGCGTTCAGCTACCTGCTCAAAACCTCCCGCGCCGGCGAGATAGCCCAGGCCATTCGCTCGGCAGCGAAGGGCCAATCCGTACTGGAGTCCCAGGTCGCATCCAAGCTGATGAACCGGTTCCGCCAGCCGAAGGAGGCCCCGAAGCCGCACGAGGAGCTGACCGATCGGGAAATGGAGGTTCTCCGCCTCATTGCACAGGGCAAATCCAATCAGGACGTAGCGGATACCCTGTTTATCGGTGTGAAGACGGTCAAATTCCATGTCACGAACATATTGGCGAAGCTCGGGGTCGAGGATCGCACCCAGGCAGCGATTTATGCGTTCAAGCATGGCTTGAGCGGCGAGGAGCAATAATCCGGCCGAGGCCGAGCGCCAAGAAGCACTTCGCTGCTTATTTCGGGCATAAGTGCTGAGATAAGCTTTGTTACATAACGGCAGGATCGGGCACGGCATGTTGTAGACTTGCTGTACGTGCTGCTTTACCTCCAGCCGCGCGTAAACCTCCAGTCGATTAAGCCCTTCGGAGCGGGAGCAGGCCGCCTTGTCGTTCAGCAGCAATTTAGTTTAGTGAACGGGACCTGCTGCAAAAGCGGCCCCTTCCGCAGACGCACGATCATGAAGACCGCTGCTTGTTTTGCTCCAAGCTGTTACCGCCTTCAATAGAAGGCATTGACGATTAGACCGCGTACAGGCATGGTGGATGCCTGCTTGGCAGTAGCCAGGTAGGAAGCATAGTTTTTTAGGCCTGCTTGCCGCTGGTTTAGCAAATCCATGACCGGCAGCTCCCGAACCCCATCGGCTGCTGCCTTCAGTTTGGCGGCAATCCCCTCATTTCCCCCAATAAGCTCAACCGTGTCGGTCAGATCGCGGTTCAAAGCCTCCCGCAGCTCATACTCATTCACTTGAAGCAAACCGTCGGTTTGCCGGTTAAGACCAATATCTCCAAGCTGCGCTTGCTCCAGCGCTTGATCAAATTCCTGGGCCAGAGCCTGCTGCAGGGCGGGGCTGTTGTCCTGAATGGTTTGGCGAAAATGATTGTAGCTGCTTGCCAGCCGCTGCAGCTGCTGCACGACCTGCCCGGCGTCCGGCGTGACAGTAATCCGTGCCGGCTGTGAAGTTGTTGCAAGAAGCTTTGCTTTAATGCTACCTCCGAGTAAGGACACCTCATTACTGACAGATGTATGGGTTGAGCCGTCGCGGGTTGTGTAGACAGCATCGACAGCGGGAGTCGTTACCGAATTGAGGCCGGCGGTAGACACGATGCTGCCCGTGACGTCACTAAAGCCGAAGGCTTGTGCCGTACCCGGCAGCTGGGATATCAGCTTTAACTGGACCGTCCCGCTTTGCGGATCAGCTGTAAGCCTGGAAATAACTCCGGCACCGGCCCGGTTGATGGTATTGCTGACTTTTTGCAGAGCCTGCCGGTTCGTTTCCAGCGGTGTCACATACACGGACAGATTCACGGTTCGGCCGCCAATGGTCAGGGTAAATTCATGGTTGCCCTCAGCAATAGCCGAAGCGGTTTTGGCGGTAAAAATATTCCCTGTGTTGCGCTGTTCTCCCGCAATCTGGCTGACAGTCAGTTCTTCCTGCGCAGGCGCAGAGCCGTCGCTGGCCGCCACGGAAACCACTTGCGGCTGATCTGATTCCGCGCTGCGTTTGTTCAATACGGAGAAGGGCGCCCCTTCGATAAGCGTGGAAGCCGTTTCACTCATTTGCAGCGCATATTCCACCGTCCGTCTGGCCGCTTCTGCGGCGGTTTGCGCGGGGCTCGGCACCGGCTCGCGATATTGGTAGGAGGTCAGTGCC
This sequence comes from Paenibacillus sp. y28, assembly GCF_037137075.1. Taxonomy (NCBI): domain Bacteria; kingdom Bacillati; phylum Bacillota; class Bacilli; order Caryophanales; family Paenibacillaceae; genus Paenibacillus; species Paenibacillus sp. y28. The sequence continues at coordinate 184,044 of NZ_JBBBNV010000003.1, read as the reverse complement.
GAGCCGCGACCGTAGCTCCGTTTGCTTTCTTTGGCCGCCTGTACGAGCGAATAAAACTGGCTGTACTGCCGGTACGGCATCACGCGTTGAATGGTGTTGATTTTCATACAGATTCACCTCCTGCAAATCCTTCATTTATGATAGATATTATATCATGCACCCGTTGCTCCGGTAAGAGGAAAGCCGCTGCTGCAATGGCATGAAATCCGGTGAAATGCAGTAATTTTTTACGGTAAAGCGCCATATAGTTAAATTATGACGGAACGGGCGCCAGCTTACTGCACACACGAAGGTCATAGCTAGTTACTCGGCTCTACTCAAGTGAAACGGAGGGTTAGAAAAATATGGATTACGTTCCTCTTCAATCCAGACAGATCGATGGAATCGGCTATGATGAGCAATCCGCCCAGCTGATGATTAAGTACGCAACGGGAAAAATACAATGGGTCGATGCAGTGACGAAGGATGATTATCAAGGCTTGCTTCAAGCGCAAAATCAGTACGACATGATGCTGAGCTTGCTGCGGCAGCGCAAGTGAATGCGCTTACTTAAAGGGACGTATTGCAGACAAGCAGTTTAATACCGCTCATCCGGGAGACGGACGGGGCGGTATTTTTTGCTGAATGCGCCTCAATTGAAGCTTGGACCGGCACAGCTACAGCCGGAGGCGGACAAGCACTGGCGGCCATGCAGCTGTGGAAGGAGCTTCCTTCCATTAGGACCATTCTACGGGCATTTCGGAAAAAAGTATGCGTCATCGACAATTACTTTTTACCGGAATGCTTTTTTCATCCTGTTTTCAGATTGGTTCGTTATGATGGGGGTGAAGTAAATTCATGTTAGGCAAGGAGTTGAAGCATATGCGTCAAGGAACGAGAAAAAAATTAATCAAGTGGGGCATTGGAGCAGGCTGTACGCTTTCATTAGCCTTGCTTTTCCAGCAGGCGAAGAGCGATCCGGCGTTCGCATCCGCTGTGCAGCAGGCCGCAGGCTCATCTGCATTGAACAATAAATCGCAAGCCTCTGCCCCTGATAATGGAGGAATGAATGAATTCGACCGAACACGTCCGGCAGAAGGCCGCGGGAAACGATATACAGCGCGGAGCGGCAGCTCATCCGAGCTGCCCGGAAATGGAACTCCCGGCCAAAGCTATGGACGCAGCGGGCAATCTCAAGATTCCTCATCCGGTATGACTCCGCCGTCGGTCTCACAAAAACCGACAGGAAAAACAAGAGGGTCCTGATGATGCAGGAGGAACGGTATGCCATGGAGGAGTTCCAGGCGCTGAACACAAGCATCACCGCTGTGCTGCCTTCGGAACCAAGCCCGAAGCGTGACGATTCTCGATGGATACGGGAATGGTTTGCTTATGTGGAACAGACCTTCAGCCGCTTTCTCAGAGCAAGCGAGCTATCCCGTTTAAACCGCTCAGACGGGCGCCCGATGCTGGTGTCGGCTAATATGCTGGAGGTGCTGCAGCTGTGCAGGTATTTTATACGGAAGACAGGTGGAATCTTCAATCCGTTTGTGCTTCAAGCCTTGATGCGGGCCGGGTATACGGACAGCTTTGAACGCCTGCAGCGCGAACCGGCAGGCCATAATCCGTTCGGCGAGCAGCCGCCTTATGGGGGTCAAGCTGGCATGAACAGCCTGGATGCCCGGGATGAGGATTGGGCTTTGGACGAAGGTATGGGGGCAGTGAAGCTTCCACAGTCGGGAGGTCTGGATCTGGGCGGAATTGTGAAGGGATGGGCAGTGGATCGGATGACGGCAAGGCTCCGGGATTCAGGGGTAACGGCCGGTATGCTTGACGCCGGGGGCGATCTTGCGGTATGGGGCGGTACACCGGACAGTCCTTGGCCGATTGAGGTGGCCGATCCGTTTTGCCCTGAGCAATCCATAGCTGTAGTGAATCTGATTTATGGCGCTGCGGCCACATCCAGCCGGATGAAGCGGCGCTGGCGGACGGTTCGCGGGGAAATGCATCATCTGATCGATCCCCGTACCATGCTGCCGGGAGATAGCGATATCGTGCAGTGTACTGTAATCGGTCAAGACGTGTCAGCCTGTGAGGTATATGCCAAAACGGTACTGCTGCTTGGCTCCGAGGCGGGAGAGATTTGGCTGAGGAGCGCCGGACTGGCGCCCGCTTACCAGTTTCTGATCGTGACCGAACGCGGGGAGCGTAGATATATCGGCACCTCGCAGCAATATAACGCGCAGTGGAAGGGCTTTGAAGGAAAGCTTGCTTTTGTGACACTCTAACCGATAGGAGGAAATGAAGATGGCACAGTTATTAACCAGCTTGCCGACCTGGTGGATTATCAGAGTTTGCGGACTTGCCGCGTATGCGCTGCTTTTTATCGGGGTGGCAACGGGAATTATGGGCAGTATGCCTTTTTGGAGAGGGGCGGAGAAGGCGAGGCTGTATCGCATCCATAGCAGTGCTTCCAACATCGGTCTTGTGCTGTCTCTCATCCATGTGCTTGTATTAGTAATTGATCGTTATCAGCCGTTTGCCTTATCCGAGCTGCTTATCCCTTTTACTTCATCCCACCGTCCGATTTTTAACGGAATGGGGACACTTGCCCTATACGGGCTGCTTTTGCTTATCGTTACAACGGATTTCAAAGGCTTGTTCGGACAGAAGCTGTGGCGTGTTTTTCATTTGAGCGCATATCCGGTTTTTGCGCTGGCCATGCTTCACGGACTCGGTACGGGAACGGATTCAAAGGCCCCCCTGGTGATAGCATTATACGGACTTACATGCGCTATCGTGGTAATATTGACAGGACTTCGTGTGTATCTCGGAATCAAACAGGCAGGGGGACAGCGTAATGCGTATTTTGCTCGTGGAGGACGACACAAAGCTGGGCATGCTGATTGAGTACAAGCTTCGCCAGCAGTTCCATACCGTAGATTGGGCGCAGCATGCTGAAGAGGCGGAGCATTATATGGATCTGGGAAGCTATGACGCGTATATACTGGATTGGATGATTCCGGGCAGGAGCGGCGTTGAATTGTGCCGGATGCTTCGCGCCAAAGGGGACCGGACGCCGGTGCTGATGCTTACGGCGCGGGATGCAGTCCCGGACCGTGTGGAAGGGCTTCATGCCGGTGCTGACGATTATCTTGTGAAGCCCTTTGCCTTTGAGGAGCTGGAGGCCCGTCTGCTTGCTTTGGGCCGGCGTAATGTCGGAGGCTGGAGCGGGAACGTCAGCCGGCTGGGTGAGGTGCTGGAGCTGAATCATGTATCCCATGAGGTAAAGCGGGACGGCCAGCCGGTGACACTGACACGGCGTGAGTTTCAAATGCTGGAGGTATTGATTCGTTATCAAGGGCAAATTATTCCGAGAGAACGGCTGATGGACCAGGTGTGGGGGATGGAGGCCGAGGTCACTCCAAATACAATGGATGCAACCGTTAAGCTGCTCCGCAAAAAAATAGACGACCCGTTCCCGGACAAAATCATACACAATGTGAGGGGCATCGGGTATCGTCTTGCCTTAAAGGAGTGACCCCTTTGTTTGAGAAAACAAGACGGAACCTGTCGGTGTTTTTTAGCCTTATTCTGGCGGTCATTCTCTTATTGCTGACGGCGTTGTTCTACGTGCTGCTATCCGGAACACTGAAGCGCAATGAGGAAGCCGCGCTGGAAGCGGTGATGGCCAAGGCGGAGCAAGTATTTCAGCACCACAAGTCCGAAAGCGGGCAACCGAAGCCCGGAAGCGGGGAGGTCAAAAGAGAAGGGCGGGGAGAGGGAGAACGGCGGAATAAAGGCGCCGAATTTGAGTTTATCCAATCCGGCCAGTATGTTGCCATTGCGGATAAAACAGGAGAGCCTGTCTTGGCCTCCTCAACAGAAGCGCCCTTTCAGGAGGCGCTTCAGCAGTGGAAGCAGCGGAATCCAGAGTCCGGAACCAGCCGGCTTTTTTCAATAGAAGCAAGGGAGGCCAAGAGAACATTTTTGGTTTTTGCCAAGGAGCTTCCTGAAGGGAGCGGTTTGCTCGTGACGATGCTGGATATTACGGATCATGCGCGGCTGTTGGAGCAGATGCGGCTGGTATTGTTTGTTGTCTGCCTCATGCTGCTCCTTCTGGCCTCCCTTGGCGGGTACCTTCTGGCGGGAAAAGCGATGAAGCCTATCGCGCGCTCCTTTAAAAGACAGCAGGATTTTACCGCGGATGCGTCGCATGAGCTGCGGACGCCGCTCAGTGTGCTGCAGTCCTCTGTTGAAATTTTGGCCGACTCCAAGTCAGCGCTGCCTGCATTTCATCAAACGGTGCTTGCTAATATGGAGGATGAGGTCCGCCGCATGATACGCTTGACGGAATCTTTGCTTACCCTGGCCCGGACTGACTCGGGCGAGCTGCTGCTTAAGCCGGAACGCTCCGATGTTGCGCGGCTTGTGCTCGAAGTCATGGACCGTCTTCGGCCGCTTGCCGACCGGAAGCAGCAGAGCTTCAATTGGACACAAACAAAGCCCGAAAATGACACAGCTGTAGTTGATGTGGAGCGCACGATACAGCTGCTTGTGATCTTAATCGACAATGCTATCAAATATACGCCGGAGCACGGAGAGATTGAGGTTACGCTGGATAGTTCGGATAAAGAGCTGTGCTTCCGTGTGAAGGATACGGGCATTGGAATTTTGCCTGAGCAGCTGCCGTTTGTTTTTGAACGGTTTTTCCGTACGGATAAAGCGCGTTCTCGCGAGAATGGGGGGACCGGTTTGGGACTCTCTATCGCAAAATGGATTGTGAATGCGCATGGGGGCACAATCACCGCGGAGAGTGAACCCGGCAGGGGCAGCACTTTTATCGTGAGACTGCCAAGGGGAGGTCCCAGGGCATAAACACCCGCGTAAACCAACAGGACAAAAAAAGCAAAGTCTGGCATGTTTTGCACAATACGCTACACAGACGAAGCCCTTATTTTCAAGTACTGTTGAGGAGTATATGGCGCGGACGGCTCCCTTGATTGGAATGGGGTTAGCCGTTTCTTTGCTCCATCCTTAAGAGAGAAACGGTGGTCGATCGACCGTTGTTATGCAGCCGAACACCGCACGCCGATCATTGCGAATGGTGCCGTCTGCAATCTTGCCGCAGACTTGAAAGAGGGTAACCGTGGATGATACGAACGTTACAGGACTATGCAGGCCAGACTGCAGCCCGGCTGAACCGGATTTGGCCCAGGGAGGAGCAGCCTCGTGCCGCATATACATGGGGAAAAGCAGCATGGGCACGGGAACGCAAGCGGGCGGCCCGCTCGCTGCGGGCTGGCTCTTCTTTTCGAAGACGATGCCTTGCTCAAGAGAGGCGGACTGACCGAAGATCTGCATGGCTGTTGTCCCCCGGCAGCAAGCCTGATCCGATTGAGAATCAGCGGGGCTTGTTCTATCCGGCGGCTGCAGGCCCATCCGTTTCGTACCCTGAGGATATCGAGGAGCAACTGTTAGAGGCGGTAAAGGGCCTGCGGCGCGAAAGGCTGAACGAGCTGCTAACGGTATTTACGAAACGAGCGGCGGAGGGGGCCAGGTCGCTGAGCAGCATGGACAGGCTCGATGAGGTCCGCTTTGCCTATGTACGGCTGACTATGCAGTGTATCAGCTATGCGCAGTCGCTTGGGGTATGCTCGATTCGGTTTGAAGCGGCCCGTGGAACGCTGCTGGCGCAAATAATCCGGTTACCCAATCAGGATGACCTTGGGGCGTGGCTGATGGATACGGTCCTGCATCCGGTCCTGGACGTGCTCGCGAGCAAATCCGATTCCCGTCGGCAGCAGCTGACAAGTCAGATGATCCGTATGGTGCACGAGGAATTCGATACGGACTTGAGCATTGAGATTTGCGCCCGCCGGCTGCACTACAATGCCAATTATTTAAGCTCCGTGTTTAAAAAAGCGGCGCATATCTCCTTCACCGGCTATTTGGCCGGGTACCGGCACCGCGCAGCGAAATATTGGCTGAAGGTTTCCGGCATGACGGTCAAACAAATTGCCGAACGGCTGAGGTATAACAATTCCCAAAACTTCATCCGCTCGTTCCGCAAGCAGGAGGGCATGACCCCCGGACAGTATAAGCAATCCGGGGACACTCGTTGACGCGAGAGGCGGTTGGACAGTACAATGAATCGTGTCAGCTGGACAAAAAGGCGGTTGAGCGAACATGAATGCCAGTCAATGGGCCGTAGTCGGCGTCGTTATTATCGTCTGCGCCTGGTTTTGTTGGAGAATGAGCCGTAAATATAAGAAATAGAGCCGGTAAAGGCGATCCGGGCCATAGTAAGGAAGACATTTTTCCTCGGCCGGATCGCGTTTGCGGAATGATTTGATAAGCAAGGCACGGGCGTGCAAATGCCAGATATGATGTGCCCGAATCGAATGGTTATACAGATTTCAACGGCGGACAAGCCGGCCTCGTCATTTGAGGCCGGTTTTCTTAATTGAACCGGAAGGAATGCGGCTGTGAACTTGAGCTAGACAACCAGACCTTGTACCGCCTGAAGGAGCTGGAGTTTCTGGAGAAAATATGCGAAAAAATCGGTACGATTTCGCTGACCGGCGGCGGCAATTTGCTGGAGCAGCTAAACTCCTTGCTGGGGGAGAGAAGCGCAAAGCAGGGCTGAGTGAATAAACGGGACGCACTGTATGTGCCGGCTGGCCGCCGTGCGGCTTCGCATCGCGCGGCCGGGAGCGCATGTGGTCGACCGACCGCAGTCATGCAGCGAAGCACCGCGCGCTGGGAGCTGCGCGCGGTGCGGAATGCACGAAGGCGCGCGGTAAGAAATTGGGCGGGACTGGCCGTATGGGTCTTATATTCCCGCCCGTTTCCTCTTTTTCCATGGATGAAATTTATATTGTCGGCGCGGCCGTTTTGTTGTAGGATAAAGCCATACATCACGCTTTAAACAACATGGCTTTATTTTTTTGACCAAAAGTTGCGCTAGGGCAACAAGTTTGGTGGTGAGAAACAAAAACAGAGGGTGAGAGACATGGGGATTGCAACACAACAACAACAATCCAAACCGGAAAGCCAAGGTTGGAGACAAAATTCTCACACTCCGAGCTTGCCGGAGGTGCATCAATCGATGGCAGTCCCGGTCAAAGGCAGCTTTTTCCGCAAGCTGCTCGCTTTTGCAGGTCCGGGCTACCTGGTGGCTGTCGGCTATATGGACCCGGGAAACTGGGCCACGGACTTGGCGGGCGGGGCGATGTTCGGCTACTCCTTGCTGTCGGTTATTTTAATTTCCAATATAATGGCGGTTGTGCTTCAGTCGCTTACTGCAAGACTTGGTATTGCCACCGGGCGGGATTTGGCGCAGGCGTGCCGGGATCACTACAGCAAGCCGGTCAACCTGGCATTGTGGGTGCTGTGCGAGCTTGCGATTGCCGCATGCGATCTGGCCGAGGTTATCGGTTCGGCCATTGCCCTACAGCTGCTGTTTGGCCTGCCGCTCATCTGGGGGGTCATCATGACAGCCTTCGATGTTATTCTAGTGCTGCTGCTCCAGAATCGGGGCTTCCGATATATTGAGGCCATTGTGATTGCCTTAATCGCGACAATTATTGCCTGCTTCGCTGTGGAAATGTTTCTTTCCAGGCCGGATCTTGGCGAGGTCATGCACGGCTTCGTGCCAAATCCCCAAATTGTAAGCAATCCGGAGATGCTCTATATTGCACTCGGCATTCTTGGCGCAACGGTGATGCCGCACAATCTGTATCTGCATTCTTCCATTGTGCAGACCCGGCGGTATGAGGATTCCGTACCCGGCAAGCGCTCGGCTATCCGGTTTGCGACCCTGGATTCAACGATTGCGCTCACGCTGGCCCTGTTCGTCAATGCTGGTATTCTGGTGCTTTCTGCTGCGGTATTCCATACGAGCGGTCATACGGAGGTAGCCGAAATTCAGGATGCGTATCATTTGCTGACGCCGCTGCTCGGAACAGGGCTGGCCAGTGTTTTATTCGGAGTAGCGCTGCTGGCCTCCGGGCAATCGTCTACCTTGACTGGAACCCTGGCCGGCCAAATCGTGATGGAGGGCTTCCTGAACATCCGCCTCAATCCGGTTCTCCGGCGTTTGATTACCCGTCTTATTGCGATCGTTCCGGCCATCGTTGTGATCGGACTGTACGGGGAGCAGGCCAGCACGGATTTGCTCATTCTCAGTCAGGTCATTCTATCCCTGCAGTTGTCATTTGCGGTGATCCCGCTTGTGAAGTTCACCACGGATAAACGTAAAATGGGTCCATTTACCGCACCCAAATGGCTCGGTATCATTTCTTGGACGATAGCGGTTCTCATTGCGATGCTGAACATTTACCTGTTATACGGAACGTTGTTCGCTTCGTAACGGCCCCTGAAGGTTGTGCGAATACACAGTTTCACTCCCTTTATGCCGCGGCGGCTTATGCCCCGCGGTATTTTTGATCTAGTCATTTGTAGTGCTCATTGATCATTTAGCTCTATCAGAATGTGATCTAGAGGCTATTTTAAATATAAACAAATACTAGTATATTCATAGTGTACTCCTATACAGAGAAATTGAAATGGCTTTACCGAACGTCAGGGGAGTACCCGCCGTTGAGATGAGACCCAGAACCGTAGAAAAAGGTGATTCTGAATGGATATCATATTGGTTGATGATGAACCCCTGGCGCTTCAACAGCTGGCCGCAGAGCTGCTGGAGCTGGACAATATCCGTATTATCGGGCAGCATCTCAACCCTCAGAAGGCTCTGGAGCAAATTTGCAGGGATCGGCCCGACGCGGTATTTTTGGATATCGATATGCCGGAAATGACCGGTATCGAGCTGGCGGAGCAGGTGCTGCTCCGGTTGCCTGATACTCAAATCGTTTTTGTTACAGCCTATGATGATTATGCGGTCAAAGCCTTTGAGCTTTGCGCGCAGGATTATCTGGTGAAGCCGCTGTTTCCGGATCGGCTCCTGAAAACGATAACACGGCTTGCCGTACAAGAGAAGCTCCGACAGCGTATGGAACCTATTCCGACGCCAGGCTGTTACATTCGCTGCTTTCAAGCTTTACAGCTTGAACGGATGAATCATGGCCCGGTCAATGTCCGGTGGAAGACACACAAGGCGCAGGAGCTGTTTGCCTATTTGCTTCATCACCGCGGGCAGCCGGTGCGCAAGCAGGTTATCTTAGAGCAGCTGTTTCCGGGAATTGAAGGGAAAAAGGGAATTACGCAGCTGTATACGGCAATTTACCAGGTGCGGAAATTTATTAGTGATTTAGGATGCTCGGTATCGATTATCAACTGCGATGAAGGCTATATGCTGGAGCTGAACGGAACAGGGCTGGACAGTGAGGATTGGGAGAACCGGCTTCTGGAGCTGCCGGCCTTATCCGAAACGACGCTAGACCGCCATCTTGAGGTGATGCAGTTGTTCCGCGGAGATTATTTGGCCGATTACCACTATTTGTGGGCGGAAACGGAGAAACGCCGTCTTCGCGCGCTTTGCCTTCGTCATGCCGGCCAAATCGCGGACCATTATATGTCAAATGGCCGATTGGTGGAGGCGGCGGCTTTTTATCTGCAGATGCAGAAGCGTCTTCCGCGTGAAGAATACATTTACTTTGAACTGATGCAGCTATATGACCGGCTCCAGGACAGGTTCTCTGTAGAACGGCAGTTTACATTGCTGCAAGACATGCTGATGAAGGAATTCGACGCGGTGCCGCAGCAAACCGTTTTGCAATGGTACAGCTTGTGGCGCAGCAAGGAACAGCTCCATGACAGCTGATCCGCCCGGCCGGTGACGATGTTTCAGAAAAGTTTCAAACCGTTTCAGTATACTAAAGGTTGGAATGTTCAAGCGAGGTGAGTCAAAGTGGACTATCATGTACACGGAACTTATAATCAGTTTCTTGTTTTCCTATCTTATCTTATCGCTGTCACCGCATCCTATTCCGCTCTGGATTTGGCGGGGAGAATCAGTACAGCCAAAGGGAAAAGCCGCGTCGTATGGCTTGTTTGCGGGGCGGTGGCAATGGGCCTGGGCATTTGGTCGATGCATTTTGTCGGAATGCTTGCTCTGGCTCTCCCGGTGCAGGTCGCCTATGATGTGCCGTTGTTCCTTTTATCCGTTGTTTTGGCAATTCTGGTATCCTGCGTTGCCTTGTTTACCGTCGGCCGCAATAAGCTGGGTCTCCGGGAGCTGCTGATTTCGGGCCTGCTGATGGCTGCGGGGATATGCGGCATGCACTACATCGGAATGGCCGCGATGCTCATTGAGATTACATATAACGGCTGGCTGGTCGGTTTGTCCATTTGTATTGCCGCTACGGCGTCGGTTGTTGCGTTATGGCTGTTGTTTTATTTCCGTAAGGCCAAGTCCAAATATGCGTTTCTGTACAAGCTCGGCAGTGCGCTAATTATGGGAGCCGCGATAGCCGGGATGCATTATACGGGCATGATGGCGGCTCAGTTTCATCCGGGTCAGCATCCCAGGTATGACTCCGGCATGCAGATTCAATCGGAAATGATCGCGTACATCATCGTTTTATCTACGTTTATGCTGCTCGGTCTGACGCTGCTAGGAATTTTTGTGAATAAACGGCTGCTTCATAAAGATTTGGTTATTCTTGAGAACGAGCGCTGGTACCGATCGCTGTACAGAAATAACGGGGACGGCATCATTTCCATAGATATTCAAGGCCGAATTATGAGCATGAACCCTGCGATTCTGAGTATTACCGGGCTGAAGGCCGAAGCCTACTTGAACAAGCATATCTCGGAGCTGGTCACTTCATTCCCGGATGAGGATGAGGAGCGGGCCAGATCGTTTTATTGCCAGTCCTTCAAGGAGCAGGGTACAACCTGTGAAACCTCCATTCAGCATGCGGACGGGAGACGTACGGAGCTGCTGGTGATGAACGTTCCGGTTGAAATTGAAGGCGTGCTGGTCGGCAATCATCTGATTGTCCGGGATATCACGGCGGAGAAGCAGGCCAAGGATAAAATCAAGCATTTGGCGTATCACGATGAATTGACGGGACTCCCTAACCGCAGAATGTTCAATGAGCTTTTGCTGCAATATATTGAGGAAGGGGAGAGCCAAGGCGGATCGTTTGGCGTCATGGTTCTGGACATCGACCGCTTCAAAATGATTAACGACTCACTGGGCCACACATACGGAGATTTATTTTTACAAATGGTCAGTGACCGGATTAGCACGGGGATTGCGGATCATGAGGCGACTCTCGCCCGGATGGGCGGAGACGAGTTTACGTTAATTTGCCGTACAACGCAGGACGGCGCGGAGGCGGAGATTGATGCTCTGGCTAAACAAATTATTCATTCGCTGCAGCAGCCTTTTTATTTGAAGGATAATGATTTCTATATTTCGGCCAGTATTGGAACGGCCCTGTTCCCTCAGCACGGGACAAGCTCTGTGGAGCTGCTCAAAAAAGCCGACGCCGCGATGTATGAGGTCAAGAAGAAGGGGAAAAACGGACATCAATTTTATTCCCCCATGCTGGATGATCAGCTGCTGGAGAAGATTGAGCTGGAAGCGGAGCTGCGCAAGGCGATTGACCGCAATGAACTAATCGTTTATTACCAGCCTCAAATCCATACGCGGGACAATCTGATGATCGGGGTGGAGGCGCTTGTCAGATGGCAGCATCCAACGAAGGGGATTATTTCTCCGGGACTCTTTATTCCCATTGCAGAAGAAACGGGATTAATTATTGAGATTGGCACCTGGGTGCTCCGTGAAGCGTGCAGGCAAATGCGGGAATGGCATCTGGCCGGCGGGCCGTTAATTCCGGTTTCGGTTAACTTGTCCTCGCAGCAATTTCATCAGCCGCATCTGGTCGATTATATTCAGGCCATTTTGAAGGAGACGGATTTGGCTCCCCAATTTCTGGAGCTGGAAATTACGGAAAGCATGATGATGGATGCCAAGATTTCAACTGGCATTTTGAAGGAGCTGTCGGAAATCGGCATTCGGATAAGCTTGGATGATTTCGGTACAGGCTATAGCTCGCTCAGTTATTTAAAAACCTTCCCGATCCATAAGCTTAAAATCGACCGTTCGTTCATCACGGATATTTCCCTGAATGAGAACGATCAGGCGATCGTCGCCACGATTATTTCGATGGCCCAGCATTTGAATCTCGATGTGGTTGCCGAAGGGATTGAGACAAAGGCCCAGCTTGATATTTTGACCGAAAAGGAGTGCCGTGAAATTCAGGGCTATTATTTCAGCCAGCCGCTATCGGCTGAAGATGTGGAGAAGCAGTTTTTCTTGCCACAACGGGCGGTGTGATTGTTTGCGCACCGTCTCTTTACATACCCCATGGGGGTATGATATAACTAAGGTGTAGCAAGGAAGGAGGCATCAGGATGGGGCATGACCTGGAGGAGCACGCGGCGACAACGGACAACTGCTGCAGCAGCACCGGAAGCGGGCGTAAAAGCCATCATTCTGAGAAAACGAAGCAAAATCTGATTTCCCGCCTCAACCGCATTGAAGGGCAGATCCGCGGGGTCAAGGGACTTATCGAGAAGGACACGTACTGTGACGATGTGCTGAATCAAATCGCGGCGGTGCAGGCTGCGTTGAACAGTGTCGGGAAGCTGCTGCTGGAGCATCATATGAACAGCTGTGTTGTGGAACGGATTCAAGAAGGCGACCATGAGGTCATTAAAGAGCTGATGGTAACCATGAATAAACTAATCAAATAGACGAAAGCTTAAGTTAAAGGAGTGCTGTGTGATGGCTATTGTAACATTGAAGGTCGAGGGGATGTCTTGCGGACACTGCGTCAGCTCGGTGGAGGGCGCGGTGAAGAAGCTTGGCGCGGCGGGCAAGGTTGATTTGGCAGCCAAAACCGTTGCGGTGGAATATGATGATTCGAAGGTATCCGTAGAGCAAATCAAGCTTGCCATTGAGGATCAAGGCTACGATATTGTGTCGTAGGGCTGCCGCCGGGCAGCGGCGGCTGTTATCCTAGATGGCACATTCGTATCATCACGTTCCATGGCGGAGTTGTCATCTTATCCGGCGGCGGACAAAGCTGGGTAAAGGGGGGCTCGTCGGCTTTGCCCATGAACGGCGAGTAATGCCGGATCAGCAGCCGAAAGAGAGTTTCTGATAGGGCGTATGGAGTACGTGAACGTAGACTGGATACCGAGTGAGAAGGCAGGCACCACGCGAATAAAGCTTAAACGGCCTACCGGCCTCGCAGCCTTCACTAGATGCGGTTTGTTCAGGCACTGTTTTATAATGCAATATTTTTTTATCGAAAATATACCCCCTATGGGTATTTTGGCGGACAACAGGGTGAACTGGGGAAGGCGGTCCGGGCAGAACGGACTCCTTGTCCCACGGCAAAAGGAGAAGATGACTATGCAACACACAGCGGAAGACAGACAGCAGCAATCACAGGATCAAGCTACGCTTCAAATTACGGGCATGACCTGCGCCGCATGCGCCGCAAGGATTGAGAAGGGCCTCGGCAAGCTGCCCGGCGTTCAGAGGGCGGCGGTGAATTTCGCGTTGGAAACAGCTCGCGTGGAATACAATGGGGACCAGCTCTCCACGGAACAGCTGATTGCCAAGGTGGAGCAGCTTGGCTACCATGCGGTCTTTCAGGAGGAGCAGGCTGACCGGGAAAGCGGCAAGAAACAGGAAATCCGCCATAAACAGCTCCAGCTGCTTGTTTCGGCAGTGCTGTCTTTACCGCTGCTGTGGGCGATGGTCAGCCATTTTTCCTTTACCTCCTGGATTTATTTGCCGGCCTTTCTCATGAATCCCTGGGTGCAGCTGGGGCTTGCCACCCCGGTGCAGATCATGATCGGCTGGCAGTTCTATGTCGGGGCTTACAAGGCGCTGCGCAGCAGAAGCGCCAATATGGATGTGCTTGTAGCGCTTGGCACGTCTGCGGCGTATTTGTACAGTTTGTTCTTGACAGTCCAATGGGCCGGATCTGCAGAAACCCATCACGCTCCGGACCTGTATTATGAAACCAGTGCCATCCTGATTACCTTAATTCTGCTCGGCAAGCTGTTTGAAACGTTAGCCAAGGGGCGTACCTCGGAGGCCATTAAAAAGCTGATCGGACTGCAGGCCAAAACAGCGCTGGTGCTTCGCGGCGGGCAAGAGGTCCACGTGCCGGTGGAGGCCGTGCAGCCGGGAGATATTATTTTGGTGAAGCCCGGCGAGAAAATCCCGGTCGATGGAGAAGTGATGGAAGGGACCTCCGCCGTTGACGAATCCATGCTGACAGGGGAAAGTATACCTGCGGAGAAGCAGGCGGGCGATGCGGTCATCGGGGCAACAGTCAACAAAAACGGAAGCCTGACTATCCGGGCTGCACGTGTTGGCAAGGAAACCTCGCTTGCGCAAATGATTCGAATCGTAGAGGAGGCCCAAGGCTCCAAAGCGCCGATCCAGCGTATTGCCGATGTGATCTCCGGCGTTTTTGTACCCATAGTCGTCGGTCTGGCGGCGGCCGCTTTTCTTCTGTGGTATGTATGGCTTGCGCCCGGGGAGCTGGCTTCGGCGCTGGAAAAAGCGATTGCAGTTCTCGTTATCGCTTGCCCCTGCGCGCTTGGCTTGGCAACCCCGACCTCTATTATGGCCGGATCGGGCCGAGCGGCGGAGCTGGGTGTGCTGTTCAAGGGCGGGGAGCATCTGGAGGCTATGCAGCATGTGGATACGATCGTGCTTGATAAAACCGGGACCCTTACCAAAGGGAAGCCCGAGCTGACGGATATACGCTTGAGCAGTGCGGATGAAGCTGGCCTGCTGCAGCTTATCGGCTCGGCGGAGAAGCCGTCGGAGCATCCGCTTGCAGAAGCGATTGTAGCTGGAATTGCCAAAAAAGGGATCGAGCTTTCGGCACCGGAGCAGTTCGAGGCGATACCCGGCTACGGTATATATGCAGTAGTAAAGGGCAACGATGTGCATATCGGCACCCGCAGGCTGATGCACCGTGAAGCCATCTCTTTCGGAGAGGCGGAGGCCGATATTGCGCAGCTTGAATCGGAAGGGAAAACGGCGATGCTGGTTGCAGTCAACCGGCAGCTCGCGGGCCTGGTTGCGGTTGCGGATGCTGTGAAGGAAACCTCTCCGAACGCTGTGCGGCAGCTTCAGCAAATGGGCATGAACGTGATCATGATGACCGGGGATAACAAGCGGACAGCAGAGGCTATCGGCAGACAAGTCGGGATACGAACCGTGCTTGCCGAGGTGCTGCCGGAGGGCAAGGCGGCGGAGGTTCGGCGGCTGCAGGCGCTCGGCGGCAAGGTCGCTATGGTTGGGGACGGCATCAATGATGCGCCGGCGCTGGCCACGGCGGATGTGGGACTGGCCATGGGAACCGGGACGGATATTGCCATGGAAGCAGCCGATATCACTCTTATGCGAGGGGATTTGACGGCTATTGTAGACGCGGTACAGATGAGCCGCAGCACGATGGCCAACATCAAACAAAATATGTTCTGGGCTTTGGCTTACAATACGCTGGGCATACCGGTCGCCGCAGCGGGCCTATTGGCCCCGTGGGTTGCGGGCGCCGCGATGGCGCTCAGCTCTGTATCGGTCGTGCTCAATGCCCTTCGCCTGCAGCGGGTTAAACGGGGAGCATCATAAATCGCCCGGTTCAAAACGGGTATGCTACAGGCCCCAACGCATGTTGGAGTTTAAGTCCGCAGCGCCGGATTGTAAATGAAAGCATCCTGGCCATTTTAGGAGGAAATGATGAAAACAATGAAACAGCTTGCCGTTCTTGCAGCTCTAACCGCTGTGCTGGCCAGCGCATGTGCCCCCTTGGGGTCTAACGGAACCGGGTCCAAGGAGGCGGCGGCACCGGCAGAGCACGGGGCGCACAGTGATCCGGCGGGAGGCGGGCATGGCCGGCACTCCCAGGACGCCGGGCCCGGGGAGGCAGCCGCCAGCGGGGTCAAGGTGCAGTTCAAGCTGACCGCGGACAAGGTATTGCCGCAGCAGGATGCTGTGCTGACGATGCATGTTCAGGATCAGCAGGGAAATAGCATAGACCGATTCGACCTGCAGCACGAGAAGCTGATGCATCTTATCATCGTCAGCAAGGATTTGTCCTTCTTTAGCCACCTTCATCCGGAATATAAAAGCAAGGGTGAATTCACAATCACGACGCAATTTCCGGCTGCAGGGGAATACAAATTGATTAGCGATATTGTGCCGAGCGGGATGAGCGCGTTAAGCCGGTCCCAGTGGATTCAGGTTGAAGGGACAGCCCCGGCCAGGCAGCCGGTTGCTCCGGACACATCGCTCACAAAAACGGTGGACGGCAAGGAGATTACCTTATCGTTTGATCATTTGATGGCGGGGATGGATCTGGGTCTTGCCTTTCATATTCAGGACGCCCAAACGAAGCAGTCCGTAACGAACCTGGAGCCCTATCTTGGCGCTGTCGGTCATGTCGTCATTTTGAGCGAGGATGCCGGGAACTATCTGCATGTGCATCCGGTGGACGAGAAGGCGAAGGGACCGGATGCCAAGTTTATGACGGCCTTCCCGCATAGCGGTGTATACAAAATATGGGGTCAATTTCAGCATAACGGCAAGGTGCTCACTGTCCCGTTTGTGGTGAAGGTGCCATAGAGCGTAGACCGCAAGCGGCCCGTGATGGCAGAGGCGGGAAGCTTGGTAACCGGCTGGCTGAACAACAGGTCCCCAAGCGACCAAGCCTCCAGAACGTCGGGCGCTGTTGCTCCTCTGACGCCCGCTCATTTTTCCATTTTGTTAAAATGCTCCTGGAAGGAAGTACGTTATCGCTACCCTCTCCAAGGCTGCTCTGCTGCGCGCTTTTCCCTGATTCACAGGGTTCAGGAAGGAGAAACGTGATAGAGTGTGTAGAAAGCAAAGCCTCCGAGCCCGGCTATACCGGTTCGGAGGCTTTGCTTTGGACGGGGGCCCATTTCTTGATCCCGTCATCCTCAATAATGCCAAGCGTTACATCGGCAATGTCCGGATCGCCCAGCAGCCTGTCGCGAATTCTGAACTTGATATCGTCGGCGTCGGCCAGGGTGAGTCCTGCCTTCAGCTCGATAAGTCCGTCGACATGGTAGTAGCGGCCTTCCTGAAGCACGCGAAGCTGATAAATGTCGGTTACGTCCAGCGAAGTCAGAATCAGCTTGGCCACCCGGTCCTCTACCTCGGGAGGCGCCGCTACTCCGATTAGCCCGACCATGTTATCGTAGCCTACCCGGAACGCCACGCCGACCATCAACAGGCCGATCAGGATGGTCACGATGCCATCCATATACGCAAAATTGGTAAGCGCAGTGACGACAACAGCGACAAGCGCGAGCAAGGCGCCTGCTGTAGCTACCAAATCCTCATAAAATACCAGCCTGGTCGGAGGGGCGGCTCGTCCGACATGCTTGAAGGCTGCACCCAAAACGGCAAGCCCTTTGGCATCGACCCGGGCCTCATGTACAACCTCTTTCATAGCCTTAATCAATACATACCCGTCTACAGCCAGAGAGAGCAGCAAAATAATAAGGTTCAGCCAGAATCCCGAGGATGCCGCCGGATGCTGCAGCAGATGGATGCCCTCCAGGATCGTTTCGTAGGCCATAATGGTGACGACAATCACGGCCACCATACAAAAAATATGAATGACCCGGCCAAAGCCTGTGGGGAATTTGGACGTGGCCTTCTTCTCCGCGAGCACGCTGCCGGAAAAAACAAACGCCTGATTCACTGCATCTGCAACCGAGTGCATGGCCGAGGCGAACATGGCGCCGCTTCCGGTGCTGGAGGCGGCAATGGCTTTGACAATCGCTAAGCCGGTGTTGCCGATGGCCGCCGTAGCGGAGGACATATTTCCTTTCTTGATTAGGCTGAGCCAGCTTTCTCGTTCGGGCCCGTTGTGGGAGTGCTGCTGCATGCGGGTATGGTCCTCCTTCGAATGGACATTCCGGATGAATGTCGGTGAGCGGTCTGTTAGGTACATTATATCAAAAAGCGTGGCGGGTTTATCCATTCATTCCAAAAATAAAACCAGCCGCCCGCCGGTTCGGCAGCGTCAAGCGCGGAGTGAAGAAGGCCATAAAGCCGTCTCAGCAGCATCCAGCGCCAGGAGGACGGCATGGCAAAAAGGCAGTATCCCCGCGCTACTCCACGCGCGGGGACACTGCCTATAGATCGGTTTGGCAGGCTGTTAAATGAGCAGCAGGAATAGCAGGGCGATGGAGGCCAACCCCAGCGCCACCCGGCCGCCGCCAAACCCGTAGGGGCTGTACCCTGCGTAACCATTATACCCCCCGTATGGATAAGGCCCGAAGCTGGACAGCTTTGCTGTGGCAGGAGCCTGCGCCGCTCCGGCGGCCTTGGTATGCTTTTTGTTTTTGCTTTTTTTGGCTGGAGCGGCTGTAAGACTGCTTTTATGGCTTATACCGGCCGGAGCGGCTTCATTCAGGATGAGCTCGTTATTGTGAAGGCGGCTTAATGTGCCGAAATAACGGGTACCGTCATGCATTACGACACAGACCGGACGACCATAAAACGGTTTGCATTTCTCTTCACAAATAGGATGAATCACATGCATTGCAAGGGACACCTCCTCAGAATTTGTTTCATCTCAACATATGCACCGGATGAAGGCGTGGTCTGGATAAACGCCCAGCGATTTCATTTTTCTACCAATTGCTGTTTTGTGGTACATTATTAAAAAGGAAGAAGCTTGTTGGGGAATAAGGGGGATTATGATGTCCAATATGAATGCGGCGCTTCCGGTTCTGCACATCGTGGTACCGTGCTATAACGAGGAGGAGGTGCTGCCGGAAACGGTCCGGCGGCTGACGGCTGTCCTGAAAGGCCTGATGGAGGAACGGCTGGTTGCAAGGCAAAGCCTGCTTGTATTTGTGGATGATGGAAGCAAGGATCGGACATGGACGCTGATTGAACAGCTGCACGAGTCCAATCGGCTGGTAAGCGGTCTGAAGCTGGCCCGTAACAGCGGCCATCAGGCGGCCCTGCTGGCAGGGCTGATGTACAGCAAGGATATCGCGGACTGTGTCATCTCCATTGATGCGGATTTGCAGGATGATGTCACAGCGATTCGTGAATTCGTCTGCAAATACCACGAAGGCTATGAGATCGTGTATGGGGTTCGCAGCAGCAGGGCGACCGATACCTGGTTTAAACGGACAACGGCGCTTGGCTTCTATCGGTTAATGCGCTCCATGGGAGTCAATATGACCTACAATCACGCCGATTACCGGCTGATGAGCCGCCGGGCGCTGGAGCAGCTTGCCCGGTTTAAGGAGGTCAATTTGTTCCTGCGGGGGATGGTGCCGATGGTCGGATTCTCCTCGGCTGAGGTGCTGTATGATCGTCATGAACGGTTTGCAGGGGAATCGAAGTATCCGCTGCGCAAGATGCTGTCCTTCGCCATCAACGGCATAACCTCGCTGAGCGTAACGCCGATTCGCCTGGTGACGGCGGCGGGCTTCGTCTTGTTCGCAGTCAGCATTCTCGCAGGACTGTATGCCGTGGTGGACAAGCTGCGGGGCAATACGGTCACCGGCTGGGCCTCGCTCATGGTATCGATTTGGTTTATCGGCGGAGTACAGCTGCTGGCGCTGGGACTTATCGGCGAATACATCGGGAAAATTTACCGGGAGGTCAAGCAGCGTCCGTTATACGCGATTGCCCAGGCCGTGGGACTTGCCGGCCACCCATCTTCAGGAGCGCCGCAGGGAGATCTAATGAAGCCCGATCCGGCCAACGGAGCGGCAGGCGGTCCTGTAAGCTTCTTAAGCGAGGCGAAGGCGGGGGAGAACGGTGCCGGAGGGGAAACCGGGAGGCAGCGTACAGGCAGCCGCGGGCAGCGAACAGGACATGAAACGCAGCGGGACAGCAATGAAGGAGTGGGCATCCAGTGAAGACGCTTGTGATGCGGCTGGCCGGACAGCGGTTTGTCCGCTTCCTGCTGGTTGGTGTAATTAATACGTTGATTGGACTTGGCAGCACGCTGCTGCTGCTTAATTGGGCAGGCTTAAATTACTGGTGGGCTACCTTTCTCGGCAATGCCAGTGGCGCGGTCGTGAGCTATATTTTGAACCGGACGTTTACGTTTCGTTCCAAAGCCGGGCTTGCAAGCAGCTTCTGGCGGTTTGTCCTGGTCATCGTGGTTTGTTACTTCCTATCGTACGGGATATCTTTATGGATTAGCCGGATGCTGGTGAGTATGCTCGGGGCGCTCGGGAGCCAGTCAGCGACTGAGCTGTGGGAAAAAAACGGCGCAGCCCTGCTGGGGGCGGTCATTTACACGCTCAGCAATTATGCGGGGCATAAATATTTTACCTTTCGAGTATCTTCGAAAACAAAATAGCCGGGCCGATGCGCCGCACGCAGTCTTTCAGCGTGCGGCGCTTTGCTTTTTAGAAGATAGGGGCGATTGACTCAGCTCGCACGCGTGCGGCCCCGGCGCGCCAGGCGGGGGCTGCATGTCGGTGGTCAATCACCTTCTGCAGGGGATGGCACATGAAAAATACGGAAATTAGATGAATGGAAGCAAGGGTTAAACGTAACAATAAAGAATGGAAATCCATGAATATCCAATGATGGATAAATAAAAGTTCTTCAAAAGAAGAGAAAGGACAGAGTGAAGCACATGAGGCGCCGATGGCTTAGCCAAGTGTTCTCATGGGAGGGGCTGACTATAGCGGCTGCGGCTGCTGTACTCATCATTCAATTGTTTATTCCGCCGCTGATCGGGCTGGCGGATAATGGGGATTTCGAACGTGTGATGCGGACGTCCGGGCTGGACTATGATCCGAACGCCTTGACGCACCGGGATCGTTTTTTTGGCTATATGAGCCGCTGGTTTGCTCTGGTGCCGTTTGGCCATGGGGCTTATGTGTCCACTCAGCTGCCAATTATTTGGCTCGCCCGGGGGATGGCGGTGCTGTTTGGCTCACAAGCCTTGCTGGATGTTCGCTATGTAGCTGGCATTTACACCGCGCTCCTGCTGGCAGCCTGCTTCCTGCTGCTGCGCAGCGCAGGGCAAGCATTAAGCCGGGCTGCGGCGGTGCTGCTGGGCATTTTGCTCGTGCTTGTGTTCACGGATGTGGGTTATGCAGCTTATTTTAATTCGCTCTACGGGGAACCTGCTTCGCTTATGTTTCTGCTCCTGACGCTCGCGTTAGCGCTGCGCTTCGCGCACCGGGAGGGGCGGACGCCAGGCGGACTGCTGTTCGTGGCGGCGGCTGGATTACTGCTTGTCGGTGCCAAGGTGCAGAATGCTCCGATTGGACTGGTCCTTGCGCTGCTGCTGCTGCGACTGGGCAGGCTGCAAGCGTCGAGAAGCAGTACGGCTGCCGGTGGTTTGAGCACGGATGTGGACAGAGCGCTGCCGGTCAGGCGCATGAAGGGCATTCGGCATGGCTGCGGATCGCGGCTGGCGGCTGCTTGCGCCGGAGTGCTGGCGCTGATGTCGGCGGGCATCTTTCTGCTCGATGCCAAGGAAATCCGGGTTATCAATTTATATCAGTCGGTTTTTACCGGTATTTTGAAGGATTCTCCACTCCCTGAGCGGGATTTGGAGCAGTTGGGGCTGGATGCGAGATACACGGTGCTGGCAGGAACGGATTATTTCCAATCCGGCACCGCAATTCCGCAAAGGGATCCGGATTTAACACACGCGCTGCTGTCGAACATCAGCGTGTTCAAGGTGGCCTCCTTTTACGCCACCCATCCGCAGCATCTTCTGGACAAGCTCAACAAATCCGCCCAGGCCGGAAAAGTGAGCCGCCCCGGGTATCTGGGCAACTATGAGCGGGGAGCGGGGAAGGAGTACGGCGCAATCACCCCGTCCTTTGACTGGTGGAGCGGGGCGAAGCAGCGCTGGCTGCCGGGCTCCTTCGCGGTTCAAGCCAGCTTCTTCGGATTGTGGCTGGCAGGGTGGGGATTGGAGCGTCTGCGTGCAAAAGGCAAGGCTGCAGCGGCACAGCTGGACGTGCTGCTCGTGATACCGGCCGTGGCTGTGCTGCAGTTTGTGGTGCCGTTTCTCGGAAGCGGAGAGGCGGATTTGAGCAAGCATTTGTTTTTGTTTACGGTATGTCTGGACTTGATGCTAATAACAGCGGCAGTGTGGGGGGTTCATCGGTTGGTCCGGAGAGTGCGCCCGGCGGTACCTTCCGGCTGGCTGCCGTAATGCAGCAGATGGATGAACCGTATGTGCCCGGCGATAGAGGAGCCGGAGACATACGGTTTATTGCTGTATAAAAAACAAATTAACAATGATAATCGTTATCAATTATTATCATATACTGACAAGAAAAATACCGGAATGATTGATTTGCCGCAGGCGCAAAATCAACCTTTTACCTCTTGCGCAGAGGACAGGGTTTGCAGGCGGCAAGCAATCAGGCGGCCCAGAAAGGTGATGGTCAAGCTGCAGCAGGTTCATTCATTCGCAAGCCGGCCGGACAAACAGAGCGGCTTCTCTTGTGAAGCGTGGTATGAGCCGGATACAAGTCCGGTGATACAAGTGTTGGACCCCGAGGGACAGCCTGCTTCGGCAGCCCGGGTGACGCTGTACTGCCGGGAGCAGGCGAAGCCCGGGGAAGCGGCCGTTTCGCCTTCGTACCGGCTGATAGGGTCCGAAGAGACGGACCGGTCAGGCAGGGTGCATGTAAGCGGTGGATTACCGTTGAATTTGGCGGATATCATGGTCGTAGTCCAGGGGGTATTTCATCCGCTCTTCACCGCCGAAAGCTGCCCGTTTGTGTACCGGAGCCCATTCCAAGGCAGCGGCCTGCTGACGCTGCATGGCGCAGGCGCTGTGCCCGTGAAGCTGGGCTGCACGGATAATCGGGGAGAGCTTCTTGCAGCTGCAACCTATTACGCCACCGTTACGGATGATCAGGGGGCGGCTATCGCGCCGGGCTTGGTTCTTAGCGAGATGGGGCAAAGCGGGATTACAGCTTATTTGGAGCCTGGCGCTTATCATTTGTTTGCTTACAGCCGGGCTGAGTCCGGTACATATTTTCAGGCAAAATGGTCGGTGCCCATCAACGGAGCCTGCGCTCAGACATTCGACGGGCGTACGGCGGGTAAGGTGACACTGGCTGCGGATACGGCAGCTGACGGGATTTTGAACGGGCGGATGTATTTATACAATCAAGGAACCGAGCAGACGTTGGGCCGGAGCGGTGAAGTTCTGGTCGGCCGGGAGCTCTATGTCTCCGCCGGGGAATACAGCTGCTGGATGGACGTTGAGGTGAAGGACCCTGAAGGCGGGGAGAACTGGATTTATATCTTCGAGAACACTGCGGACCGTATAACGGTTCAGGCGGATGCCAGCTGCGAAGTAAAGGCCGGCAAGAAGCTTTCGCTGGACTACTATAAGCCGGATCATGCGCTTTTGGAAACGTATGTCAAAAAGCTCGGTATCCGCTACGTCCCGGAGGAAGATCCGACGTGTGTGAACAAGGCGTACGGGGTGTTTTATACGAAGCAGCGCTTTGTGGACGCTTACGGGAATGCCCTTGTCGGCATGTACCGCGGCTCTATAGCACCCGGGGCTGCAAAGCCGAGCAAGCGAGGCTATTACTTCGGCAATTTGCATGCTAATTTTATGGTGACGCGCCTGAGTGACGGGCGTGTTGTATATAACAGCAGGGACAAGGGAGATTTGCCGGGGCTGCGCCAATTTTTCCGTCTGGCCTTCTGGTCGGTGGCCCGTCCGGTGGTGAGGCCGGATAAATACCGGCTGGATTTGACGCTGGATCACAATCCGCTGGCCGGCGGGCCGATTGAGGCGTCCATCCTAAATACGGTATATGCCGCGCCGAGCCCGGACCTGGTACGGGAACAGGCCGCCGGCCGCTGCGCGCTGACATCGGAGACTGTCGGATCGCTGAATGCCGCAATGACGGGCAGCTGAGCAGGCAGTCCGCCGAAAGAAAGCCAGTCAGAAGGAGTTCTCGGCCAAATGGATAATCCACCCTGACGGACCGGCCGGCGGGTTAAGGTGTTTGGGGGCCTGCACCCGTATTGTCCCTGTAACGTGTCCAAAGCGGATGATCCGGTGCTTCATCCAGCAACCATTGTCCATGCGGCGATGGCGTTCGTTCTTTGACAATGGCATCAGCCAGCCGGCGCAGTGCAGCCTAAGCCTGCGCGGGCTCGGCTAGTCCGAGAGCTTCCTATAAAAGATTCTTATCCGTTTCATATAAAAACTTGAATAGCGACCGAAGTTCATCTATGCTAAACTAAATGAAAATTTTCGATAAACCCACTCTATACAGAAAGAAAGAGGAAGAACATGACCATGGAAGGAAATCAAAACGAAATTCAAGCCGCCGGCGCCGTCATTTTGCTGTTCGGTGCAACAGGCGATTTGGCTCGGCGCAAGCTGTTTCCGGCGTTTTACGCCTTATATCGTGAAGGGAAGCTGGCAGAGAACTTTGCTATTGTCGGATTAGCGCGCCGGCAGCGGACCAATGAGGAGTTCCGTCAGGATGTGCTGGATTCGATTAAGGAATTCGCACGCTACAAAGTGGACAATGACGATAACTGGGAGCGTTTTGCAGACCATTTCGAATATATGCCGCTGGATACGAACAACGTCGAGGGCTTCCGCCAGCTGAACGAGCTGACCGGCCAGCTTGACCGCAAGTTCGGAATTGAAGGCAACCGTCTCATTTATTTGGCCTTGGCGCCGGAGCTGTTCGGTACGGTGGCCCATAATCTGAAGGCAGGGGGCATTCTGGAGTCGGCGGGCTGGAACCGTCTTGTCATCGAGAAGCCGTTCGGCTATGACCTGCCGTCTGCGGAGAAGCTGAACGAAGAGCTTAGCGGAGTATTCCGCGAAGAAGAGATTTACCGGATTGACCACTATCTCGGAAAAGAAATGGTTCAAAATATTGAAGTGCTTCGCTTTGCGAATGCTTTCTTCGAGCCGCTCTGGAATAACAAGCATATCGCTAACATTCAGATTACGCTGAGTGAAACGGTCGGTGTGGAAGAGCGGGGCGGATACTACGACCATTCCGGCGCCCTGCGCGACATGGGCCAAAACCATATGCTGCAAATGGTGACGATGATGGCGATGGAGCCGCCAAGCCGGATGCATCCGGAGGATATCCGCGATGAGAAGGTGAAGGTGCTTCGTTCTTTGCGCCTGTATGAAGACACGGCGGATGTGCAGGGCAATGTGGTACGCGGCCAGTATGCCGAAGGCCAGTCGAAGGGCAAGGAGCTCCCGGCTTACCGCAATGAGGACAAGGTAAACCCGGAATCCGTCACAGAGACGTACTTCGCTGCCAGAATCATGGTGGATAACTTCCGCTGGGCCGGCGTTCCGTTCTATGTGCGGACAGGGAAGCGCCTGCCGGTGAAAACGACGGAAGTCGTGGTCGAGTTCAAGAACATGCCGGAGAACGTCTATTTCGCTCAAAAAACCGACCTGAAGCCGAATCTGCTCGTCTTCCGTGTCAACCCGCTCGAAGGCATTTACCTGAAAATGAACGCCAAGCGCCCGGGCTCGGAGTGGTCCATCGTGCCGATTGCTATGGACTTCTGCCAAAGCTGCCAAATCGGCATCAATACGCCGGAAGCGTACGAGCGCCTCATTTATGATGCGGCTCGCGGCGATTCGACCTACTTCACCCGCTGGGATGAAGTGAAGCTTGCCTGGACGTTTATCGACCGGATCGCCAGCGGCTGGGCACAGGATCAAAGCGATTTGAAATTTTACCCTGCGGGCTCGTGGGGACCGGAGGCAGCCGATAAGCTGCTGCATCAGGACGGCTTCCACTGGTGGCCGGTCAACGGGCAGGACGAGAGCGAAGTTGTCTGGGTCCCGGCAACCAGCTAAGCTTTAGTAGCCCCTGTGAACAAGCAAGCCCAAGGCGGGGAGGGGCATTGGACCCTTGCTTCGGACGGATGCTTATGGGAACCCCTCGTTTCTATGAAGAATCCGGCTCTGAAGCGACGGAAGGAGGCTTGCTTCACCCGCATGTTCAAGAGATGAGCCGATACATGAAACAGACAAAATCCCAATTCACTTTTTCTGAAAGTGGTTGGGATTTTGTCATGTCATCGTATTCGTCGCGGGTAGTTGCAAGTGGAGCCTATGAGAAGGAGAAGCGTTCAGGCTTGCTAAATCAACGGCGGACTGTCCTGGCCTTGACTGTCTCCGTCCTTGGTGCCTGGAAAGAATCGTTTCCAGGCGGAGACGGATCGCTGCTGCAGCCGCCGGGCCGCAGTTCTGGATTGATCCCAGGCCGCTGCTACGGAACCGGGCACAGGCACATACACCAGGAAGCGAAGCAAAATTAAAAGAGCCGAGATGCCGGCGCACAGGTAATAAAAGTTGGACACGACAATGATTTTGTTCAAAAACTGGGTGGAGTACCAGAGAGCGACGAACGTATACAGCACATAAATCGTCGCTGTTTTGTTCAGCGGAACGTCCTCGTTACTGCGAACATGCTTCATGAAGTATATGACGGTGAACACTGCAGGAATAATTTTGATCAGCCCGTTCATTACGGTAATGCCCAGCTTCAGCTTCAAGAACAGGGCATTGACATCGAAATCAAGGCTCAGCGTGCCGGATACGAGCTGATGAATCGGGCGGCCGGTTTTGAGAACGGTCCTGATTTCGTCCGTGAACTGTACGGCCGGGAACGCCAGCATCAGAATAAGCAGCAGCGCGTTCATGCCGAGAATGAACAGGTTATATTTTTTCAGGCGGATTTCTTTTTGAAGAATGCGGTACTGGTCCTGTTCAATCATACGCCTCTCCGGCATCAGGATCGCGGTTGCCAAAATGATAAGCGCTGCCGCCGGGATTAAATAAAAGGAGAAGCTCATGGAATAGGACAGCAGGCTCTGGCCCAGCAGCAGGACGGCAAAGGGCACAAGCCAGTACAGCAGCATGACGATGCCGCTCAGGATGGCCAGCACCTTCACCCGCTGACGGCGCAGCACGAGCAGGATAAGCAGGACAGCCAGTATAAGCGGAATGAACAAGGTAATGCCTTCAACGAAGCCGAGCAGAAACTGAGCGGCCAATCGGCTGAACAGCGCTGTAAAGTCATACACGACCATCCACGGCTTGGTGTATACGACAAGGTACAAGACGAGCGCCGATAACAGGACAATATGATACGTTGAGGTTTTCCAATAAAATAGGAGCAGGCCGGGCTTGCCGGTGGCTTGAGGCTGTTCGTCTTTCAAGGGGAATCCTCCCGTAGTGATAATATAGTATAACGATAAATCGCGCCCTCGGAGCCGGACCTGTCCGGCTGAATGCCAGTGTAACCTAATGCCGCTTCTTGCCGTCCAAGCTGGAAAGGACAGGAAGGGGACAAGGCAGCGCACAGGACGTCATAAAGGACGTTAATGAAGGGGGAAGATGATGCCCCTGCTATATACGGGTTATCCGGGCTCTGCGTTTCAAGCAAATTCCAGAACAACAAGGCGATGAGGATGAACCACGGAATTTACTTCATGGGCTTCATGGGTTTGATGAGCGTAAGGCAGGGCGGCGGCGGACTACGGAGGAGACTGGCATGAGGCGGAAGACTCGAAGCAGCGGACTTGGCAAAAACGGGGGATGAATCCTGTATCCGGTATCGATCGATTGCTTGCGGTGCATGGTTCCTGTGTCTGGTGAGTTCGTTCTATGACGCAGCAAAAAGCCGAAGGCAGGCCCTATTCTCGCTGCCGATTCGGCTTCCCGTCCGGACGGGTGTCCGTTTAACGTTTAATCAAATCTTCACGCAGCGGGGTAAACGCGTCCAGCAGAGCGGACGCTTCCAGCGCCTTCACGCCATGGCGGGCACCGCTTGGAATCACGATGGACTCGCCAGCCTTGAGCAGCGTCACCTCTCCGTCAATTCGGAACTCGAAGCTTCCTTTCAGGCAGTAGGACAGCTGTTCGTGAGGGTGGCTGTGCTCATAGCCCTCCGCTCCCGGCTCAAAATGGACCTCCATCATCATGAGGGATGTGCCGGGCTGCAGGATTTTACGTGTGACTCCTGGTTCAGCCGGTTCCCATTTCCCGATGTTTCCCATCCGGATCACCTCCGCTAGGATCATACCATGTCCGATGTGCAACTTCCACCTAAAGAAGGTATAATAAATGTACAAAAATTTAATGACGAAAGCGATGTGAAAGTGGTGTCCCGCAGAGCATTTGTGAAATGGGTATTATTCCTGTGTACGATGATTGTCGGCATGCTGGGCGTATTGTTCCGGCTAATTATGCAGGCGGCGGAGGAGAAGCCGGGGAGCAGCGCGGTCGACCCCAAACCGTCCGAACCGGTGGCCACGAATCCGAATCCGGCAGAGCCTGTCAATACGGCACCGCTTGTATCGATGTTTATCATAAGCGATTCTCATGTGAATCCCGACCTGCCGGATTATAATGAACGGCTCAGGATGGCCTTTGAAGATATGTCTCAATTCGAGAATGTGCAGGCTGTCATTTTGACCGGCGACGTGACGGATTACGGGCGCGATCGCGACTACAAGCTGTTCCGCACGATGACGGATGCATATAAGCTTCCGCCATTTTATGCGAATATGGGCAATCATGATTATTATGACATTTGGCTGGATAAGGCTGGACAGTTCAGCACGGCGACGATGCCGAATGGAAAAACCGACAAGATGTCCCGGGATCGATTTACAAGCTTCTTCGGGCTGCAGAAGCCGTATCATGAGGTGTGGATTGGGTCCGTTCATGTCATTTTGCTGTCTCAGGAAACATATCAGCAGGAAAACCCCGAGGTGGGCGAAGGGGCCTGGTATTCCGATGAGCAGCTGGCCTTCCTCAGCAAGGCGCTGGAGTCGCATAAGGATGGCAGCCCGGTCCTGGTCATGATTCATCAGCCGCTGCCGGAGCAGGGCAAGGACGGCGGGACACATCGCGTTATCCCGGCGATCAAGTTCCGCGAGATATTGAAGCCTTATCCGAACGTGTTTGTTTTCTCCGGGCATCAGCACCGGGAGCTGTCCCCGCAAAGCTATACGAAAGAAACGTTCCATCACTTCAATAATGCTTCGGTCACGCGCGTGCGCAGCACACGGGGCAGTCTGTCACAGGGGTTGTTTGTTCAGGTTTATGAGAACCAGATCAGCATCCGGGGGCGGGATTTCAGCAAGAAGCAGTGGATGGATGATGTCGCGGACTGGACTGTTCCGTTTCAAAAGGTATAGCCATGCTGCGCGCAGCTCCCGGCGCGCGGTGCTTCGCCGCATGACGGCGGTCGGTCGAGCATATGCGTGATGAACGGCTTTTCAGAAACGGCGGAGAGGGAGATGAACTTGGATCGACGCAATTTTTTGAAGCGGCTGTTCGCGATAGCGGCGTT
Organism: Paenibacillus sp. y28; assembly: GCF_037137075.1. NCBI lineage: Bacteria > Bacillati > Bacillota > Bacilli > Caryophanales > Paenibacillaceae > Paenibacillus > Paenibacillus sp. y28. Next base: position 154,686 of record NZ_JBBBNV010000003.1, on the reverse strand, counting down.
TCTGGCAGTCGGCGGTCTTGGCTGGTTCAAGCTGGGCCGCCCGGCCTGGAGCCCTGTGCCTGTCCAGCCTGATTCGGGGCCGGCGGGGGGCGTCGAAGCTGAGCAGCCGAGGACAGCAGATGGCACAGGACCGCTGCTGTCGTTATTTTTGCTCAGCGATGTGCACATTAATCCTGATCTGGGAGGGCCTTCCGAGCATTTGAAGCAGTCGCTTGACGATGTGACGAAAAGCTTCGGCTCCGCAGTGAACGGCATCATATTCACCGGCGATTTGGCCGATTACGGGCGGGAAACGGATTATAACGAGCTGCGCAGTGTTCTGAAACGCTACAAGCTGCCGCCGATTCATGCCAACATGGGCAACCACGATTATTACGACATCTGGATGGACCAAAGCGGCGGATTTAACCGCGATACGATGCCGAACGGCAAGACGGACAGCATGTGCCGCGAACGGTTCCAGCGTTTTATGGGCTATATGAAGCCTTATAACGAGGCGGTTATCAACGGGTATCCCGTGCTGCTGTTGTCTCAGGAGTGCTATGTTCAGGAAAAGCCGTCCGTCGGCGAGGGCGCCTGGTATTCCGATGAGCAGCTGGCCTGGTTTAAGCAGAAAATGGCGGAGTACGGCGGGAAGAAGCCCGTCTTCGTTATGATTCATCAGCCTCTTCCGCCCAAGGGGCAGGACGGCGGCAACCACACGCTCATTCGGGCGAAGGCGTTCCGCGAAATTTTGAAGCCGTACCCCGATGTGTTCGTGTTCTCGGGACATAACCACCGCGATTTTATTTATACCGAGGATCATTATGTGAAGGAAACCTTCCACTGGTTCCACAATTCTTCGGTCAGCCGCGTGCTCAACCGCAAATACCAGCTGGAGCGGCCGGATTCCTCGCAAGGCCTGTATGTGGAGGTCTATGCCGATCGCGTGCATCTGCGGGGGAGGGAATTCAGCACCAGGGAATGGATTGCCGGAGCCGAGTGGACGGTGCCTCTAACATCTGCTACATTATAAGAAAACAGGAACGCGGCGGAGTCTGCTTGAAGAAGCGCGAGAGGCTCCTGCTGTGATGAAGGGAACAGGAACAGAAAACATGAGCAAGCCAGTGAACGACAATTTGACGCAAGAAGTGCAGAAGCGGCGCACCTTTGCGATTATTTCTCACCCGGATGCGGGGAAAACGACCTTAACCGAGAAGCTGCTGCTGTTTGGGGGCGCGATTCGTCTGGCGGGTACGGTCAAAGGGCGCAAAGCGGCCAAATTCGCCACCTCCGACTGGATGGAAATCGAAAAGCAGCGGGGGATTTCAGTTACGTCCAGTGTGATGCAGTTTGATTACAACGGGCACAAAATTAACATTCTCGATACCCCGGGCCACCAGGACTTCAGTGAGGATACGTACCGTACCTTGACGGCAGCCGACAGCGCCGTGATGCTTATCGACTCCGCCAAAGGGGTCGAGGCCCAAACGAAGAAGCTGTTCCAGGTGTGCCGGCTGCGGGGCATTCCGATTTTTACGTTTATTAATAAAATGGACCGTGAAGGCCGCGATCCGTTCGACCTGCTGGAGGAGCTGGAGCAGGTGCTCGGCATCCGTTCCTATCCGATGAACTGGCCGATTGGCTCGGGCAAGCAGCTGAGCGGAGTATATGACCGGATGAAGACCCGCGTAGAGCTGTTTAACGGCGATGATCACAAAGAGATTACGGTTCGTCCGGTGAGCGGCTACGAGGACCCGGTCATCCGGGAAATCGCAGGTGAATTCCTGGCGGATCAGCTGAAGCAGGAAATGGAGCTGGTCGATGTGGCCGGCGATCCGTATGACTATGAGAAAATCCGGACCGGGGAACTGACACCGGTATTTTTTGGAAGCGCCATTAACAACTTCGGTGTCCAGACGTTCCTGGACAATTTCCTGCAGCTGGCTCCCGCGCCGACGCCGCGAAACAGCTCGGAGGGGCCAATCGAGCCGACGAAGGAGACCTTCACCGGCTATGTGTTTAAAATCCAGGCCAATATGAATCCGGCGCACCGCGACCGGCTCGCCTTCCTCCGCATTGTGTCGGGCAAGTTCGAACGCGGCATGTCGGTCCGCCATGTACGCGCAGGCAAAGACATTAAGCTGGCGCAGCCGCAGCAGTTTCTGGCTCAGGACCGGGATATTGTCGATGAGGCATACCCGGGAGACATTATCGGGCTGTTCGATCCGGGCATTTTTCGAATCGGGGATTCCCTCAGCGCCAAGGGCAGCGTCGAATTCGACGAGCTGCCGACCTTCTCGCCGGAGCTGTTCTCCAAGGTTACGATTAAGAACGCGCTGAAGCAGAAGCAATTTCTGAAGGGGATTGACCAGTTGACGGAGGAAGGCACCATTCAGGTGTTTAAAACAATCAGCTTCGAAGATATGATTCTCGGCGTCGTCGGCCAGCTCCAGTTTGAGGTGATGGAGTACCGGATGAAAAACGAATACGGTGTCGACATCCAGCTTCAGCGTATGCCGTACCAGTTCGCCCGGTGGGTCGTCGACGAGAATCTCGATCCGTCCAAGTACCGGGTCAACTCTACCTTGGTCAAGGACAAAAAGGACAATTATGTGGCCTTGTTCGAGAGCGAGTACGCGATGCGTTCGGCGATGGACAAAAATCCGACTGCGAAGTTTTTGGAGAATGCGCCGTAAAGCCAGCAGGTGTAACCGGGCCTGAAGCAGCGCTGCAGGCAGGCTTGGGATTATTATGCGCTGGTCGGCGATAGAGCGTCAAGGTCGCCATACCGCCCGTCGTGGCGCTGCGTGGTGCGAAACGATACAGCTGGCCCATTCGTCTACTAGAACGAATGGGCTTTTTCATATAGTCCGGGATGAATAAGGCTTCGTTTGCGCGCTATCCTGTTGAACGGCTTGTAAACAGGGCTTGTTAGCCTGCGGCTGCCGTTTATCCGGCTGCTCGTTAAAGGAGAAGGGGGGCTCAGAGGTTGCAGCATAAGCTATACCGTCATACCATGATCATTTTGCTGCTGACGTCATTATTCCAAATTTATATGTCCGTCTATTCGTTATGCTTTACAGCGCCTTTGCCCGTCATGAAAAAGGTGTCGGAGACGGGGATGCTGGCGCTGAATGTGGCGATTTTTACCGTTACCCTTCTGGAATGGAGCTACTCGGAGAGCCGGTGGTTTCATCGCGCTTACCGGTTTACCACGTATTTGGCCATCGTGGGCTTCGGCTTGCTAGCCGGTATTTTTATCAAGCAGGGGATTTTTACTGTGGACAGTATTAGTCTGCTGTTGTCGATTACGACGGTGCTAATCCTGCTGCAGAAGTATTACTTGCTGTACAAAAACTGATTCACCGTGACGGGGAAGCTTAAGTTATTATGCCTGATGTCAATGCAACTGCGATACTGCGCCATTCGACACATTCTTGAAAAAAATAATTTCAAATGCAGGGATAAAGTCCTGGGTGTCGAAAAATTTACAGACATGACAACTAGATGAGGTGCTACCGGGATGTTGACATCGGTGTGGATTGCAGTGGCAAACCTTGTACCGGCATTGCTTTTTAGTTATTTTGCTGCGGAATTGTATACCCGCAATCCCCGGGGCCTGGAGTACCGGATAGCGGCTGTGTCTATGATAGTGCTCAGCTTTAGTTTTGCCAGCAGATATATGCGGTTTTTATCCGATATAGGGCCCGAATTTCTGCAGTATTGGTCCGCTCCGATATTGCTGCTTTCTTTGGGCCAAATCAATCATGTATTCCGGCTTGTTGTTCATTGGAACCGGGGGCAGGAGGATCGGATGCTGCTCCTCGCCTGTTACTGGCCGCTGCTCGTTTGGCCATTTGTGGTCATGTTTATGCAGACATGGCTGCTGAACGGATTGTATTTCATATTGGCCGTATACTGCCTATTTTCTTGCTGTGTCTCGTACCGGTTGTGGCGTAAGCGGGCATGGAACAAGGGAATTCGTTTTTTTATCACCTTGTTTCTGATTGTCAGCGCCGTGCGGCTTACGGCTGTGGCCGTGGAGCTGCTGGCAGGTCACCAGCTTGGACTCGATATGCCAATCAGTGTTATTTTGTACGGGCAATTGCTGCTGGCTGTCGTTATTCGGTATGTGCTTATGAGTCATGATTTCTCTCCGCCGCATGTCCGCCGCTATGAAATTGTTTCTTCGACAACCGACCAGTGCATCTGGGAGTGGGATGCGGATACGGGCATAGTACATTGGAACGATGCGATCCATTCCCTTTTGAAGGCTCCGGGCGGCTACAGCAGGATGCCGCCCGCGCTGTTCTTCGAGATGGTGCATCCGGAAGACCGGGAAGCGCTTAAGGAATGGACGCGGGCTATCCTTAAGGAAACGGGGCCCCGGGGCATTCCGTTTCGCATTCAAAATTTTGAAGGCGAATACATTTGGGTCATGTCCTCCGGAAAAGCGGTATACAAGCCGGATGGACGCCCGATGTATGTGCTGGGCTGGCTGATCAACATTCATGATCAGAAGCAGGCGGAGCAGAAAATCGACCGTTTGGCGTATTATGACAGCTTGACGGACCTGCCGAATCGTTTGCAGCTTCAGGAGCGGTTGAACAGCCTGCTCATGGAGGCTGGCAAGCTCAATACCCGCCCTGCCGTTCTGCTCATTGATCTGGACCGGTTCAAGCTGATTAACGATACGCTTGGGCATGAAGCGGGGGATCGGGCACTGAAGATGATGGCCGGCTTAATGAAGCATGTCGTTGGCGGTGAAGGTGTGCTGGGACGTGCGGGCGGAGACGAGTTTGTGGTGCTGCTTCAGGATGTGGCGGATGACTACGACCGGATCATAGAGCTGGCCAATGCGATCCTGGCTGTATTCGGGATTCAGATCGAGGTAGAGGGACATGAATTTTTCATGTCGGCCAGTATTGGAATCAGCATATACCCTAAGGATGGTCTTACAGCAGGACAGCTGCTCAAAAGTGCGGAAATCGCGATGTACCGCGCCAAAAACCGGGGCGGGCACCAATACGAGATGTACCGCTGCGGGATGGACGAATTGCTTCAGCAGCGTGTTCAATTGGAGAAGCATTTGAGGGGGGCGATGGGCTGTGAGGAGTTCATCGTTCATTATCAGCCTCAGGTGGACATTATGACAAACCGGATTGTCGGCATGGAGGCGCTGATTCGCTGGAGCTCTCCCGACATGGGGCTGATATCGCCGGTCCAGTTTATTCCGGTGGCCGAAGAAATCGGATTGATTGTTCCGATCGGCAACTGGATTTTGCGGGAGGCCTGCCGTGCGACGAGGCGCTGGAATGATGGCCGGACAAGTCCGCTGACCATCTCCGTAAACGTGTCGGCCCGTCAGTTTATGCAGCCGGATTTTCATGATACGGTGAAGCGAATTCTGGAGGAAACGCAGCTCCCGCCGGAGCAGCTTTGCCTGGAGATTACGGAAAGCACCGCCGTAAACAATATCGGCTTTACCCGGTTTATGCTGCAGCAGCTCATCAGCCTGGGGGTAAAAACGTCTGTGGATGATTTCGGCACAGGCTACTCCTCCTTAAGCCAGCTGAAGATGCTTCCGCTGCATACGATTAAGGTGGACCGATCGTTTATTCACCCTATGACGGAGGAGGAAGAGAACGCCTCTATTGTCCGGGCCATTATTGCGATGTCCCATAGCTTGAACAAGAGGGTTGTGGCGGAGGGAGTGGAGACGCCGGAGCAGCTGCGTCTGCTTCAGCAGCAGGGCTGCGATATGTACCAGGGATTTCTGTGCAGCAGGCCGCTGCCCGAGTCTGACATGGAGGAGCTGCTTGCAGCGGAGGCTGCGGAGCTTCGCCGTGCACTTTAAGGCAGGAAGGCTGCGCTGCACAGTCCCCAGCGGCTGTTCGCGGGAAGTCCTGTGGATTGCCCGCACGGTTCCGGGACGAGCCTATACGCCTGCTTTATTGTTGACGCCGGTCCGGCTGCAAGCCCTATCCAGAGCCAAGCTCTGCGGTTAATCCGGCATGGGCCATCCTCTTGCTTGTCTCCTATCGGGAAAAGCCGCCGGATTGTCCGTCGGCTTTTTTGGCATTTTATATTAAGTCCTGGAATCCGTTCTGGTTTATGCTTCAAACTCCTTTGTTTCTCATGCAGGATAGGAGGCAGGACATAGGGGATTGCAGGATATCGGTCCGCAAGTTATAACGTGCCCGGTTTCAGCGTTGACATTTTAATGGGAGCATGAGAAAATGTACGCGTGTACATTTACGAATTGGAACGGTTTTGTTTTCACATGCGGGTTGCGAGGCAGGACTGCACAGATGACGCCCGTTATCGTTTGAATGAAGCAAGGAGTGTGAGCTGTATCGCATCACGAAAAGAAGTTGCAGATTTGGCCGGTGTGTCCGAGGCGACGGTATCCCGGGTGTTAAACGGCGTTGGTCCGATCAAGGAGGAAACGCGGCAGAAGGTGCAGGAAGCAGCCCGGTCACTCGGGTACGTGCCGAGCGCACTGGCACAGAGCTTTGCCCGCAAACGCAGCGGCAATCTCGGGGTCGTGCTGCCGTATGTGCCGAAGGTGCATATGTTTTCGACGTATTTTTTCTCGGAGGTGCTGAGCGGGATCGGCAGCAAGGCCCGGGAGATGGGCTATGACCTGCTGATGCTGTTCCGTGCGCCTGATGAGGTGATGGATTATGAGCGGCTGTTCCATATGCAGAAGGTGGATGCTTGTGTCATTCTCGGCTCCCGGGATATTCCCGGAGAGCGGGAGGCGCTCCGGCAGCTGGCGGTAAGCCGCCGCCCGTTCTGCCTTATTAACCAGCATTATGAGGGAGAGGCGTTCAACGAAATCGACGCGGCGCATGTGGAGGGCAGCTATGAGGCTGTTCGCCATCTGCTGGATCAGGGGCACAGGCGTATCGCCTTTTTGAATGGACCGCAGGAATATTCGAACAGCGGCGAACGCCTGGAAGGATACCGCCGGGCACTGGCTTCGGAAGGGATTGTCATGGAGGAACGCCTCTTGCTGACAGGGAACTTCAGCCGGACGAGCGGCCGGGCCGCCGCTGTAGCGTTACTGCCGATGCTGGATACGGTGGATGCTGTGTTTGCGGCCAATGACCGGATGGCGATCGGGCTTTTGCAGGGTTTGCGGGAGCAGGGAGTTACACCGGCACGGCTCCCGGCTATTGTCGGCTACGACGATTCCGATGCGGCCCGGGTTACCGAGCCGGCGCTGTCGAGCGTGCAGGTTCCATTTTATGATATGGGTGAGCTTGCGGCCTCGAAGGTGCTGGAGCGTACGGAGGAGGAAGGGGCTGCCGAGCCGTTCCGGCTGCTGCTGCCGACACGGCTGGTTCTTCGCGCATCCTCTGTGCCGGGCGGGGCGGCGGAATAGGAAGCAGTCAGACAACCATTTTTAACACGCGGCAAACCGCGAAAAAGAGGAGGCAATCCGCATGAAGGACGTTCGGATCGGCATGGTCGGCTACAAGTTTATGGGCAAAGCGCACAGTAATGCATACCGCAGTGTACCGATGTTTTTTCCGGATCGGGCAAAGCCGGTGATGGCGGCCATTTGCGGCCGGGATGAGAGCGGTGTCAAGCAAGCGGCGGAGCAATTCGGCTGGGACGGCTACACGACGGACTGGCGCGAGCTGATTGCGCGTGACGATATTGATTTCATTGACATTAACGCACCGAGCGACGCCCACAAGGAAATTGCGCTGGCGGCGGCCAAGGCCGGAAAGCATATTTTTTGTGAAAAGCCGCTGGCGCTGACGCTGGCCGATGCCCGCGAGATGCTCGCCGCTGCGGAAGCGGCCGGGGTCACGCATATGGTCGGCTTCAACTACCGATTCGCGCCTGCCGTGCAGCTGGCGAAGAAGCTGGTTGAATCCGGGCGGCTGGGGCGTATTTTTCACTTTCGGGCTTGGTTCCTGCAGGATTGGATTATTGATCCGTCGTTCCCGCTCGTATGGCGGCTGCAGAAGGAAGTGGCGGGCTCCGGCTCCCATGGCGACTTAGGCGCGCATCTGATTGATTTGGCCCACTATTTGGTAGGGGACATGACAGAGGTTATCGGGATGGCGGATACGTTCATTAAGGAGCGGCCGCTCCCAAGCTCCATGACAGGGCTCTCGGCAACAGGCACAAGCGGCAAGGATGCGCAGACAGGCCCTGTTACAGTTGATGATGCAACCTTGTTCATGGCCCGTTTCGCCAGCGGCGCGCTCGGCAGCTTCGAGGCGACCCGCTTTGCAGCCGGACACCGCTGCACGAATTCGTTTGAAATCAACGGCAGTCTGGGCAGCGTCAAGTTTGATTTTGAGCGGATGAATGAGCTGGAGGTTTATTTCACCGGCGATGAGGCGGATGTCCAGGGCTTCCGCCGTGTGCTGGCGACGGACCCGGCACATGCGTATGCCGAGGCGTGGTGGCCGGCCGGACATACAATCGGCTATGAGCACACATTTATTCACGAGACGGTGGAGCTGCTCGATGCTCTTCAGGAGGGACGCCAGCCGGTGCCGAATTTCCATGACGGGGTCAAATGCCAAGCTGTTCTGGAGGCGGTGGACCGTTCAATTGAGGAGCGCCGCTGGGTGACAATCGCGGAGATGTGATCGGGAACGTGATCGAGAGCACCGGGCAAGCACCAAGCAGTACAAGCAGTACAAGCGAGACGGCAATAGTTCTATTATCCAATCGAACGTGACAGGAGCGTGCAGCATGAAACGGGCACTTATTGTTTGGGGAGGCTGGGCTGGCCATGAGCCGGAGCAGGTGGCGGCGATTTTTGCGGATGTGCTGCGAAACGAGCAGTTTGAGGTGGAAGTGGCGAATACGCTGGATGTTTTCGGGGATGCGGAGAAGCTGCTGGGACTGGACCTGATCGTCCCGGTGTGGACCATGGGTGAAATTACGAAGGAGCAGGCGGCCAATGTCTCGGCGGCGGTACAGGCCGGGACCGGTATTGCCGGATGCCACGGCGGCATGTGCGATGCGTTCCGCACCAATGTGGATTGGCAGTTTATGACGGGCGGACAGTGGGTCGCTCATCCGGGCAATGACGGCGTGGAATATACAGTCAACATCAAGCACAGCTCCAGTCCGCTGGTCGAGGGCTTGCAGGATTTTCAGGTTACAAGCGAGCAGTATTATTTGCATGTAGATCCGGCTGTGGAAGTGCTGGCAACGACGCGGTTTCCGGTCGCCTCCGGTCCGCATGCGCTGAACAAGGCTGTCGATATGCCGGTGGTATGGACGAAGCGCTGGGGTGTGGGCCGGGTTTATTACTGCGCTCTCGGCCACCATGCGGATATTGTCGACATGCCTGAGGTGAAGGAGCTGCTGCGGCGCGGCTTGGTATGGGCGGCGGAAGGCAAGGCGCTCGCTGCTGGCGGACAAGCGGGGAACGCAAACTATACCGGGATGGGAGACAGCAACTAATGGGAACAGGAAGCGGACTGAAGCCGGTGAAGGTTGGAATTGTCGGCTGCGGCAAAATCAGCAGTATTTATATGAAGAACTGCCAAATGTTCGAGGTGCTTGAGCTGGCCGCATGCGCCGATATGGATTTGGATCGCGCCAAGGAGAAGGCGGCGGAGTTCCATATTCCCAAAGCATGCACGGTCAGCGAGCTGCTGGCCGACCCCGAAATCAGCATTGTCATTAATCTGACGATTCCTCAGGCGCATGCCTCTGTCTGCTTACAGGCGCTAGAAGCAGGAAAGCATGTGTATGTGGAAAAGCCGCTGGCGGTTACACGCGAGGAAGGACAGCGTGTCATTCGGACAGCGGCTGAACGCGGCCTGCTTGTCGGCTGCGCGCCGGAAACCTTTTTTGGCGCCGGCATCCAAACCGCCCGCAAGCTGCTGGATGACGGCGTTATAGGGCGGCCGGTTGCCGCAACAGCCTTCATGATGGGCCGGGGCCATGAGCATTGGCACCCTGATCCGGAATTTTACTATGCTGCCGGCGGCGGCCCAATGTTCGATATGGGGCCTTACTACTTAACGGCGCTTATCTCGCTGCTTGGTCCGATTCGGCGTATTACCGGCATGACGGGAAAAGCGTTCGAAGAACGGACCATTCTCAGTGAAAAGAAACGGGGACAGCTGATCCCGGTTGAGATTCCGACACATGTGGCGGGACTTCTCCAGTTCACGCAAGGGGCCATCGGCACGCTAATTACAAGCTTTGATATTTTCGGAGGAAGCGATCTGCCGCGGATTGAAATTTACGGGACGGAAGGAACTCTTCAGGTGCCTGATCCGAACACCTTCGGCGGTCCTGTTCGCTTCCGCCGCACCGGAGAGAAGGAATGGACCGAGCAGCCGCTGCTTTTTGGTTATGAGGAGAATACCCGCGGCATCGCGGCGGCGGATATGGCATACGCCATTTCCAGCGGCCGGAAGCACCGGGCGAACGGGGAGCTGGCATATCATGTGCTGGAAGCCATGTGGGCCTTCCACGATGCTTCGGACAGCGGTGTTCATTATGAGATGCAGAGCACTTGCGAGCGTCCCGATCCCCTGCCGATGAAGCTGGCGCCTTTTACATTGGATCGGTAATAGAACAAATAGACCTAAATCTAAATTATGTAAACCCTTCCACAAAGAGCCTTTGTTTTGTAGAAGGGTTTAATTTTTTAAACCCAAGTTAACTGCAATGGTACTTATAGTCCGTCGATAATCTGTCGAAAACCTGTATAATAGTTCAATAGATATAGCAAGAAACAACAATTTCCGACAAGTGCAGGAGGGCGCCCGGGTTGAGTATTTTAACCAATTTTGGCTTGCGCGTCAAAGAGCTGCGTATGAAATCGGGAATGACACAGGAAATGCTTGCCTTGCGCTCAGGGCTGGACCGCTCTTATATCGGGGGCGTTGAGCGGGGCGAACGTAACGTATCGCTTCAGAACATCGAGAAGCTTTCCGGCGCATTGGATGTCGATATTAGTTATTTGTTTAATGATGAGCGTTTTCTGGAGCATTCGGCGTTTTTGAAGAATGATTTGAGCAGGCCGCTGGAAGAACGTTTCGTTCTGGAAATTGATTACTTGGGTAAAGTTATTGCCTGGCAGGTCAAGGGCGTATTAAACGCCAAGGATATGGAAAAAATAAGCTCTGATCTGAAGCAGGCATGCTCCCAACTGACCAAAGGGAACATCAGGCTGCTTATGGATTACCGCTCGATGGTGGCGGAAGGGCAGCCGTACATTTTTTCGCCGGAAGTTAATGTGCTCTGGGAGCAGCTTCAGGTATGGATGGTTCCCTACTGCTGCAAGGCTGTAGTGCTTTGCAATTCCATGCTGATGAAGCATCAGCTGGAGCGGCTGGGACGGCGGAGCGGACTGGCAAAAATTTCGTCCATGCTGTATGAAGAGGGCAAGGATTTGGTCAGAGAAGCATATCGTATATTAAAGATTCCCTCCAATCCTCTGGTTTGGCCGGAGGACGGGGATTTGAACGGCCGCGTCTATCAGATGCACCCGACCAGGGGCTAGATGCGTAAGGCTTGGAAAACGAAAGGAGCGTACACGAAGCATGTCCGATAAGAAACATGAATTTTGTGCTGCGGAGCAAATAGCCAGCATCGTTACCGGCCAAAGCGGAAAAAGTGTTCGCATTACGCATTATCCCGAATTTGATATTATCCGGTTCAGCATCAAGGGCCAGCTAAGAGGCTGCTCGCTGCCGAGTACGGTGCTCCAGCACTTAAGTGCGTCGGAAGTCGCCGAGCATGTCAGACTTTCTCTGGGTCTTGCAGAGCGCAGAAAGAAAGCTTTCTGCTAAATTACGACGGTGGGATAACGCCGGATTCCCATCATTTGTGCGTTGCCGGTTTCTATTCAATCCTCTTACAATGGGACGATAAAGAACGATACCCAGAGAGGATGGATGATGATGAAAAAACGAACGATTGTCGTTACCGTCAGCGCACTGCTTCTGGCCTCCCAATTGCCGGTCATATCTGCATTACCGCTTGTAAGCGCCTTCAATAATACTGCGTTTGCCGCAACGGCATCTGCTTCCACAATACAGGCAACATTATCCTCCGGCAGCTCCAGCGCTGAGGTGGCAAGCTTGCAGCAGCAGCTTGGTACGCTCGGCTATTTCACGTACCCTTCCAACACTGGCTACTACGGCCCGCTAACGGTGCAGGCTGTTTCCTCCTACCAGGAGGCTTACGGATTGCCTGTAACCGGTGCGGCCGATTCCGCAACACGCACCTCCATTTCCCATGCAATTGTCAAAAAGCAGCTGCTGGCCGCAGCAAATGAATATCTCGGCACGCCATATGATTGGGGTGGGACAAGCCCATCTACAGGCTTTGATTGTTCAGGCTTTGTTTATTATATGTTTACCAAGCTGGGTGTGCCTGCCGATCGTCTTTCCTCGGGCGAGCTGTTCCAGCAGGGTACTCCGGTTGACCGTGCCGATTTGATGCCGGGCGATCTCGTATTTTTCAGCACCAATACGCCTGGCAAGGTAAATCACGTCGGATTTTATATTGGAAACGGGAAGTTTATTTCATCCACACGTTCTGCGGGCATTGCGGTACAGCCTATCGATAGCGGCTATTGGGGCCCCCGGTATTTGGGGGCCAAGCAGGTCTATTAGCCGCTTGCCCGGTACCGGTGAGGAGATTAGCGGGATGGGCAGCAGTGAGGTCACAAGCTGAGCGGAAGTTATTTTTTCAAAATACTGGCAGTGAAATAAAAAACGATGAGCTCTGCAAATATGCAGGGCTCATCGTTTTTTTAGCCGGAACTATTTTTTCGCTGCCGGCGCGCAGTGTGGGATTGTATGATGGTGATCAACCACATTTTTACTAAGGCATTATCCGGTGCAGCAGGTGAACAGATGTCGTGCAACCTATGCTAACTATGCTATGTACCGGATTTGCTCACGGTGCGAAAACCCGAAAATTGAAACCTGGGTGGGAGGTTCCCCGCAGCATATGGGCCAGATAAGCTAATGGTACAGCTATTTAACATTCAAGTTGGGCTGCGCAGTGTTTAGCTGCCGCTGCTGAACTGGCGCGCCAGCTCGACATCCAGCGGATCGTTCGTGGAGAACAGCTCCGGAGCTTCAAGCAGCATATCGGTCAAAATACGGTGCGTCAGGTCCGCCCGGCAAATACGGACCACCGCATCGCCCAGCGCTGACTTGCGGAGTGCGCCGCGCGCTTCCAGCACATGCTCGACCTTCCAGAAGTGCTGCGACCACGACAAGCCGCAATGTCTCCGGGACGGAACGGGGATTTCGGTCCCGTCGCCAAGCACAGTAACCAAGGCTTGGTGCCCGTCCGTCATCCGGCCCGGGATATCGATCCACTCTTCAATGCCGTGAATGAACGTATTGCGTCGCAAATCGACGCCGACGAGTAAAATGGTTGCTGTGCGGTCAAGCAGCTTGCCCCAGGCCGACCCGCGGGCACAAGGGGTATCGAAGCGCTCATCGCCTGAGGTGAACGTTACCGCATCCCGTCCCCGGGCCGCCACTGAATGCGTAGGATGCCAGGAGCGGATAACGCCCGGCCGTTTGCGGAACAATTCGGGCAGTATTCCGACGCACGAAGGTGAATCCCCAACATAAAATTTAGGATTGTCCGCGTGAATATAGGACCAGGTGTGGGTTGGCAGGACGAGCAGGCCGTTCTGCATATAATCCATCCATACATCCAGAACCGTATCTGCGCCTCCTTCTACATCACCAAGGCTTTTCATGGAAGAATGTATCAACAGTGTTCCGTTCGGATCGATTTCCATGTCCTTCATTTGCTGCATGAGACTTGCTTTTGTATGCATCTGGTTGTCCTCCTCGTTGTTTCCTGTCATTTCGGGCTGCTGCCAACCGTCATCAGAACGGTTATATGCGTCATATTAATATCGTGCGAAGCTTTCCAGACAATCGTCCTGTTTTCCCGGAAACAGCACTGCAGGCATAGTACTCCTTATCCTCCGGCGAGCTTCGGTTCCGTATGTGATCACTCCACCGGCAGCAAGGTCCCTTTTCTGACCCTGCGGATACTGTCATGTAAACGTGTGCAGGTGCAATGCTATGTCTAAAGCTTACAGTCTGAGTATGATTATACCACGATTTGGAACGGTGGGAACGCTCTCTAGATCGATATGTTATAATCTGAGGACAATAGTGCAGCAAGAAGGGGATACAATTCAGCCAAGAAGGACACTGATATTAAATTGGATATAAGGGAGCGCTGCATGTGATTACAACAGACCGGCTCATTTTGCGGCCATACTCATGGGAGGATAAGGAAGCCTTATACGAAATGCTCTCGGACGGGACAACGATGAGCTTCTGGCCTGCTCCCTTCACGAGAGAACAGGCGGATCAGTGGATGGCGCGGCATACCGCGCATCATGCGCAGCACGGGTTCGGCAGAATGGCTGTCGTCGCCAGAAGCGGCGGCAGGCTTATCGGAGATTGCGGTTTGGCGCGTACGGAGGTTAATGGCAGGGAAGAAGTCGATTTGGGGTATATTATTTATGCGCCCGAATGGAACAACGGCTACGGTCTTGAGGCGGCCAAAGCCTGCTTGCAGGATGGAATGAGCCGTCTGAAGCTGAACCGGATCGTGGCGAATATGCCTGCTCACCATACGGCTTCCCGCAAGGTTGCCGAGAAGCTTGGAATGAAGCAGGAGGAGCAATTCTATAACACCAGAAACAGGGGGATACTGACCTGCCTGTATGCTTGGGAAGCGAGCCGGTAAAGAATATGTTCGGAAGTTCATTTCGTCCAGCTGTCCGAGCCGGAACGTATGTATCAGGCTCTAGCAGATAAGCCGCTGCCACTGGAAGCGTGACAGATCGGACCGGACCTTTTAGAAGAATAGACCTCACGTTCCCGTTTGTGCACCATGAAGCAGCACGGGCGACTGGCGGCGGCTGTGTTCGGGCGAAAATGGCGTAAAGCCCTGCATCATGCTGCAGCGATTGGACGCTGTGGCCAATGAGGGCCCGCCGCTTTTAGCTTTTGGACGGTAAATGCTCTTTCAAGGTTGTCACAAGCATGTTCTGCGTTGTTTCCTCACTGTACTTCCAAATGATTTCGAACAGCACGCCAAGACCCGGCAGCACACGTTCTTCATTATCAATGGAGTCAGCAATAATGTCGTGCAAGTCCTCATTCGATTTGCCGGATACACGCGCTACAATGGCTTGCCGTAAATCGAGCTTCATCCGCTTCATCCTTTCGCTGCACAGGATTACGAATCGTTCGTGAACTAATATGCGCACTTTGCGTCCGGTTCATGCTGTGGAATAAGGTGGGTGCAGGTGAGGCTCCGGTTTTGTCACACTTGCAGACTTGATGGTATAATGAACAAAAGCTTTTTGTGCGGTCATAGCGCCGCGCTGTATCCCAGGTCGGGAGGAGATCCGGCATGAAGAAAAAAACGTTCGTGGTCATCGGCATGGGCCGCTTCGGCTCCAGTGTCGCCTATTCTTTGTGCAATCAGGGCTACGAGGTACTGGCTATCGATTCCAGCGAACAGCGTGTCCAGGAAGTGGCGCATACGGTGACCCACGCCGTGCAGGCTGACTCGACCGATGAAGAGGCCCTTCGTGCGCTGGGCGTGCGTAATTTTGATGTTGTCGTGGTGGCGATTGGGGAGGATATTCAGGCCAGCATTCTGACCTCCATCGTTCTTAAGGAAATAGGGGTGCCCTTCCTTGTCGTCAAGGCGCAGACTGATCTGCACGGCAAGGTGCTGGCTAAAATCGGCGTGAACAAGGTTGTGTTCCCGGAGCGGGATATGGGCAACCGGGTGGCGACGCATCTGGTATCGCCGAATATTTTGGACTATATTGAGCTGTCGGACGACTACAGCATTGTGGAGATGCTGGCTGCGCCAAGCATGGTCGGCAAAAATCTGCGCCAGCTGGATGTACGGGCGAAATTCGGCTGCAACGTCATGGCGATTAAAACCGGGTCCCGCATGAATATCGCCCCGCAAGCGACGGATTTGATTCAGGAGGGCGACATGCTTGTGGTAGTCGGCAAAAAAAACCAGCTGCAGCAGCTGCAGCGTGCGCTTGGGGAGTAAGAGGGAGCAGGGTGAAACGGAGAAGAAGATGGAAACGATAATTACATCGGTACAAAATCCGCGTGTGAAGACGTGGAGTCAATTATTAGATCGCAAGGGCCGCGAGAAGCAGGGGCGGTTTATTATAGAAGGAACCCATCTTGTGGTGGAGGCGCTTCGGTCCGCCGCGGATATCGAAACGATTCTGGTCTCGCCCTTTGCAAGAGGAGCGGAAGAGCTGCAGCAGGCATGGCATCTGTGGCAGGAGGAGCATCCGGGACACAGCCTGGAGTGGGTGGAGGTTAGTGACGAGATTTTGGTCAAATGCAGCGACGCCCAGACGCCGCAGCCTGTTCTTGCTATCCTACGTAAGCCGGATCAGGCGGCGGATGCCTTATTCGAGCTTGGGGACGCCCCCTTGGTCGTCGTCGTTGACGGTGTCCAGGACCCCGGCAACCTGGGTACAATTATCCGCTCCTGCGATGCGGCCGGGGCGGATGCGGTTGTGCTTGGGCGCGGCACAGTAGATTTATATAATCCGAAAACGGTGCGTTCTACCATGGGCTCACTGTTTCATCTGCCGATTGTGCAGGCGGATTTGATACCACTATTGACGGAAGCCCGGTCCCGCGGCATCCGGATCGTCAGCACCAGCCTGCAGGCGCAGCAAACCTGCTACGAAACCGACTGGCGTGAAGGAGCCTGGATCGTGGTCGGCCACGAAGCAAACGGCGTTTCCGCCGGCGTAACGGAGCTGGTGGACACCAGCGTCATTATCCCGATGCGCGGCCAGGCGGAGTCGCTGAATGTAGCGATGGCGGCGACGATTATGCTGTTCGAGGCTACGCGGCAGCGGTATTTTGCAGGCTAGCCTTAGTGCCTGTTAATCAGAATCGTACTATAAATGCTTTATATCAAGCTGGTGAGCTCTAGATAGTGGACCCGAATTTGTTTTTAACGAAATAGCTGTTGTCGGGATTGTGAAAAACCGCTGGCCAAACCCTTGTTAACGGGGGGAGGTCGCGGTTTTTTTGCGTTGCCGAAAGCCAGTTCTAAGCTTCAATGGATAACTTCATTTGCAGCAAAATGCGAATGTAAAATAATGGATGACAACCGGCGGATTGACAAAGGGGAAGACCTGCGTTATTCTAAAGCAGTAATTTAGTAAATAAGTAATTTAGTAAATTAGTAAATGAAAAGAGGAAAAAACATGAAAATCCCTACTTCTTTAAAGCATAAGCCTGTTGTTGTGTCAGAAAATTATGATCAAGTGGATGGACGAATCGCCCGAAACACGGATGCCAAAGGCCTCTCCCTGGGCTTGGCCCAATGGAATGATAGAGGGAAGGTCGATATTTCCGCTAAGGTGTGGAGATATACGGGAGAGAAATGGTCAAGGCAATCGGAGGAGCTGCCGCTCCATCGCGTTCTGGATTTGTCCATTCTGATTTGCCGCTCGATGGCTCATTTCCGGGAGGCGTACCGATATGAGCATTTGTATGATCCGCAGAATCCGGTCATCGATCGGGTAGGCCTGCAAGGGGATGCCATGAACGTGGCGATATGTACAGACAATGAGCGAATTAATGAAGACATTAAGCTATTCAGTCAAGCTCTCAGTGATGACGATGAGATGATCAGCGAACGATTGCGCATGTTATCAAGAATATTAAAAGATATGGGGTATTAACGTGTTTTCCAATCCTTTTGTAAGGACGATTATTTTCTCCCGGGTGCTGCTGCAGTTGGGAATATGGATACGAAACTATGCTGTTCTTCTTTATGTTACCGATTTGACAAAAAATAATCCGGTCTATGTATCACTAATTTCGGTTGCAGAGTTCGCTCCGATCTTTTTATTCGGCCTTATTGGCGGAACCTTTGCCGACAGATGGCTCCCGAAGCGGACCATGGTATGGAGCGATTTGCTGTCCTGCCTGTCCGTTGTGGCCGTACTGCTTGCCGTCATGAATGGCGGATGGGCCGCGCTTCTTATAGGCTCATTTATTTCCGCCAGTCTGTCTCAATTTTCCCAGCCTTCGGCCATGAAACTGTACAAACGGCATGTGCCGATGGAGCAGCTGCAGAGCGTAATGGGAGTGTCCCAAACGCTTATCGCGGTTTTTATGGTTCTGGGTCCGGTGATCGGCACCTTTATTTTTATGCGATTTGGAATCAGTATCTCGCTGATCCTGACCGCAGTCTTGTTCCTGGGGTCTTCACTGATACTATCATCGCTTCCCCGCGATGAGGAGGAACCGAAATCCGGAGACGCAGGCGGCTTCCTTCAGGAATTGATGGCCGGACTGCGCTACATCAGGCAGAATCAAGCCTTAAGAACGCTCAGCGTAACTTTTGCGGCTGTCGGACTGGCGTCGGGGCTAACTCAGCCGCTGCAGATTTTCCTCGTTATGGAGAAGTTAGGGCAGGACAAACCATTTCTGCAGTGGCTGATGATGGCTAATGGAGCAGCGATGCTGGCAGGCGGAGTCGTCATCATGGGGATAGCAAAAAAAGCGAAGCCGCAGCTGATGCTCTTGACCGGGTTGCTTATCTCTGCCGTCTGTACTATCGGAATAGGCGCTTCAACGATGATTTGGCTGACCATGGTCCTTTTGGTCATCAGCGGTTTAGTTTACCCCTGCATTCAAGGCGGAATCCAGTCGCTGATGGTTCGCAACACGGAGGGGGCATTTATTGGAAGGGTGTCAGGCGCAATCACGCCTGTTTTTATGGGGATGATGGTGGCCGGCATGTTCATCTCCGGCTATATGAAGGATACGCTATCCCTGTTGACGGTTTATGCAGGAAGCGGCGGGCTCATTATTGCCGGGGCGATTTCGCTGCTTCCCCTGATTGTTGAGAAAAGAAGTGCGGTTGAGAAGAGCTCGGCATCATGACGGGCTGGAAGGAGAGAATACGATGGACAAAAACAAGCGCAAGGAGCTTCTTGAGGAATACAAGCAAATCAAGACCTACATGGGTATTATTCAGATCACGAACAAAACCAACGGTAAAATATATATAGACAGCTATCCGAACCTCAAGAACAAATGGCTGGCGATTCAAAGCCAGCTGGATATCGGAAGATTCGTAAATGCCCGGCTGCAAAAAGATTGGAAGGAGCTCGGAAGCGAAGCATTCTCCTATGAAGTGCTGGAGCAGAAAAAGGCCGACGAGGTCGCCGACAGACGCTGGGAGCTCAAGCAAATGAAAAAGTCATGGCTGGAGAAGCTGCAGCCTTACGGAGACAGGGGCTATAATAAGCCTTCGGGGAATGAAACAACGTAGCTGCAGCGCAATAACCCGTCAAAACCCGCCAAATGATCACAAATGATCACATGGGCGGGTTTTATGATGTAGGCGGTTTTCAGATGAGCGTTGAATGTCGTGTTGGCCGGCAGAACAAACCAGAACCGAATCCGCGGCTACTTTCCTTTGCGGTAATAGAGCGGCACATATCCGGTAACAGATTTGAATACTCTGCCAAAATGCGTAACACTGCCGAAGCCTACCTTTTTGGAAATCAGGTTGACCTTCATGGACGAGCGCTCCAGCAGCTTCTTCGCTTCCTTAATCCTGACACTGTTCAAATACTCCACGAATGTAAAGCCCGTCGCCTCTTTAAAAAAACGGCTTAAATAATAGGGGCTGACATAAAATTTGTCCGCCAGCAAATGAAGCGACAAATCCTCCATATAGCAGTTGTTGATATAACGGACAACCTCCGAGATTCGTTCATGCATCGGGCTTGGAAACTCCAGCAGCTCGATGCTGTTTTGTTTGATATGCCGGCAGCAAATAATCAGCAGCTGTAAAACCAAGGTTTGCGTATACATCTCGAAGCCGGGCTTCTTGTCCTGCACCTCCTGGATGATCCTGTGCGCAAGCGTATCGATGGCCAGCCGATCCTGCAGAGAGCACTTGATAATCATGTACTCATTGTCAAACAGCGGCTGCAGAATGTCCATCCGGGAGCTGTTCATCGAGGTCATAAGGCTTTCGTGCATATTAACGACGAGCCGTTCGTGCTTGTGTATTTCCGTATTCGTAGTCCGGTGCAGGATGTTGGGCGCAATCATGGCAATATCCCCCTCATGAATCACCATCATGCGGTCCTGAATAAATATTTCCCGCTTGCCGGACATCAAATAGAAGATTTCGTAGGTACTGTGAAAATGGTTCGTCGGCATATGGTGGCTTAGTGCTTTTCGGTGGGATACCACGAAGGATCTCGTACAGTCTTTGTACTCCAGATCGTCCATTCTGTACTCCGCCTCTCGTTAGGGTTTGTTCTTTCATTATACGGTATTGCGGATTTGCCGCAAGATATAAGAAGAATAAATCGGAATCCGCAAAAAATGTACATTTTCATGTGGTACGATAAGCTTAATTCCAAGAAGGAGGAGACAGTGCAATGACGATTTCGAAATCCCCCATTCAGTGGGCCGAAAAGGCCTGCGAGGCGTTAATGGCCAAATTTGAGCCGGAGCTGCTGCCACCGGACCGGTTCCACTACCATCAGGGCGTGTTTTTGTCCGGGATGGAGAAATGCTGGCGGCAGACAGGAAACAATAAATATTATGATTATCTGAAGCGGTGGGTGGACAGCCAGATTCTTGAGGACGGCGCCATCAAGAAATACAAGCCTGATGAATTGGACGACATCCAGCCGGGCGTGCTGCTGTTTAACCTGTATGAGCAGACAGGGGACGAACGTTACAAGAAAGCGCTGCACACCCTCGTGCCGCTGTTAAAGTCATGGAGAACGAATCCATCCGGCGGATTTTGGCATAAAGGGCATTACCCGAATCAAATGTGGCTGGACGGATTGTATATGGCAGGGCCGATTGCAGTCCAATTCGCGAAGACATTCGGCGAAACCGAATATTATGACATGATGACCTTCCAGGCGCTCCTGATGGAGAAGCATACGAAGGACCCTGTTACCGGCTTGTTGTACCACGGCTGGGATGAAACCAAAGCGGCTGCATGGGCTGACCCTGTTACCGGCCAGGCTCCGGAATTCTGGGGGCGCGCCATCGGATGGTATCCTGTCGCCCTGCTGGAAATGTTCGAATACCTTCCTGAGGATCACAAGGATAAAGCCGCGCTGGCAGGCATTGTACAGGAGCTGCTCATCGCTCTGATCAAGTACCAGGATGCCGCTACCGGTTTATGGTATCAGGTAGTCGACAAAGTAGATCGGCCGGATAACTGGCTGGAAAATTCCTGCACCTCCTTATACGTGCATGCCATTGCCAAAGCCGTTCGGTTAGGGTACCTGGACGCCAAGTATTTGCATTATGCCTGGAAGGGCTATCAAGGTGTAATTGATACGTTGAAATTCGATGAGAACGACAATGTGGTCATCGGCCAGATTTGTATCGGGACCGGGATCGGCGATTACGATCATTATATTGCCCGTCCGACCAGCGAGAATGATTTGCACGGCGCAGGCGCCTTTATTCTCATGTGCATAGAAATGAGCCAGGCGCAAAGCCCGGTTGAACAATAGTCAAACAAGCTGGAGCCCTCCTTGCGGGCTTCGGCTTGTTTGTATAGGTACAGAAAATTGGTATAGGTACAGCAACTAATGGGTTGGCTTTGCTATGACGGAGTTATTGACTTTGTGGTCAAGATTCTGCTAATATGCTCCTATGAGCAGACCAAGAGAATTTGAAGTGGATCGCGCGTTGCAGCAGTCTATGGAGGTTTTCCGGACAAAAGGCTTTAAGTCGACGTCCTACGAGGATTTAACCCGCGCAACGCAGGTGAAGAAGCAAAGCTTCTATTGCTTGTTCAAGGACAAGCGAGCCTTGTTTATTCAGGTGCTGAGGCTGTATCGCGAGCAAAGCATAGCGAGACTGGAGAAGCTGGCTTCTCAGGATAGTTGCCCCTTAAAGAAGCTGAAGGCCATCACGAACGCATCGCTGCGTCGAGACAACGAAACCGAATGCGGGCCCTGCCTTATGGTGAATTCCATCATGGAATTTGGAACCGAGGATAAGGAGATAGCCCGGGAGATCAGCCTGATGCTTGACGAGCTGGAGCAGATTATTGAAAAAATCGTTCACAGCGGCCAGGAGCAGGGGTTGATTACAACCCGCCTGACAAGCAAGGAGATTGCCGCCTATTTAAACAACGTATGGAGCGGTGCCAAAGTGGCGGAAAAGTCGGGCGCTTCCAACGAACGAATCGATATCGCGTTACATGCGGCTTTTGCGCTGCTTAAGCCGTAATTTTTTTTCAGGGTTTTTGACCATTTGGTCAAAATGTCCTGTTGCATCCATACCTGCAAGGGGGTGATGCCGGGAGCAGGGGGATTGTTCCAGGCGAGGCGAAAAACCATTCAAATGGTCAGCAGCATCGTGCCGATGCTTTTATTTTTGGCAGCTTGTTGACCGCAAAGTCAACAATAGTTGGAAAGCTTATTAGTATATCACCAATTTATAATTTATAACTAATGGAGGTTTTAAGCATGAGTCACTCATCATCTGTGCAAGCTTTGTTTAAACCGTTCTCGGCGGGCAGCCTGGAGCTGGCCAATCGTATCGTTATGGCGCCGATGACCCGGCAATTTTCACCTGAAGGCGTACCGGGTTCGAATGTGGCTGACTACTACAGACGCAGGGCGGCAAATGGCGTTGGGCTGATCATAACGGAAGGCACGATTATCGATCACCCGGATGCCTCCAATCTGGATCATGTGCCGCATTTCTACGGAGAAGCGGCGTTGAACGGCTGGGCTACAGTCGTGGCGGCGGTACATAAAGCAGGCGGCAAAATTTTCCCGCAAATTTGGCATATGGGTGCCAAAGGGCACGTCGGCGATTACTCCGAATCGGACATTGCCGGCATTGTCCAGGCCTTTGCACAGGCGGCTTCCGCGGCCAAGGAGCTTGGCTTCGACGGCATTGAGCTGCATGGCGCCCACGGCTATTTGATCGATCAATTTTTCTGGGAACAAACCAATCCCCGCACCGACAGCTATGGCGGAAGCGACCTGCTGTCGCGATCCAGATTTGCGGTCGAGGTCATTGAAGCCTGCCGCCGCGCTGTGGGTCCGGACTTCCCGATTGGATTCCGTTTCTCGCAGTGGAAGATCACCGACTACTCGGTCAAGCTGGCGGCAACGCCGGAGCAGCTGGAGCCGTTTTTGAAGCTGCTGGCGGATGCGGGCGTCGATATTTTCCACTGCTCCACTCGCCGTTTCTGGGAGCCGGAGTTTGAAGGCTCGGGGCTGAATTTGGCCGGATGGACCAAAAAGCTGACGGGGAAACCAGCCATCACCGTTGGATCGGTTGGTCTGGACAGTGATTTGACTGCTCTTTTTACAGAAGGCAAAGGCGGGAATGTCGACAAAATCGAGGGGCTAATCGAGCGGCTGGAGTCCGGGGAATTCGATCTTGTAGCCGTCGGCCGGGCCTTGCTCAGCGATCCTGAGTGGGCGAGCAAGGTACGCGAGGGCCGTACCGGTGAATTGACGCCTTTTACCCCTGAAGTGTTAGGCAAGCTCTATTAAGTTGTTCAGACCTTCGCATCTTCTGGCGCAGAGGAGCACACATTTGAATACCCCTTGCTTACAGCGGCCGGAATGTCTCACGCGTCAAGCCTCATGGCGCATCGCTCGCAAACATAGTATGATGGTAAAAATGGAGCGAAGAGAGGGTTGTCCTGTGAGCAACGAGGAACTGCAGCACGCAGCGCCTTTGGGCATGGAGGCGGTTGCGGCCTACTGCTTGAGTAAAAAGGGGGCCTTCAAGGATTACCCCTTCGGGCCGGAGCCGCTGGTCATGAAGGTGGGGGGCAAAATGTTTGCTTTGCTTTCGGAGGGGCCGGAGAAGGTGGAGATTTCTCTGAAATGCGACCCGGTCATCGCCGAGAACCTGAGAGAGCAGCACGAAGCGGTGCGGCCGGGGTATCACCTGAACAAGAAGCATTGGAACACCGTAACGGTAATGAGCGCACTGGCGCAGGACGAGCTGTTTGCCATGATTGATCATTCCTACACGCTGGTGGTAAGCAAGCTGCCGAAGGCCGTCCGTTCCGAAATTACGGGTGAAGGCGCCCGGAATACGGAGGCCCCGGAGGCAAACAACCGGCTCCAATAAAACATTGCTACCGAAAACCCCGGACTTCTGATGAGTCCGGGGTTTTGGGCCTGGGCCTTTGAATGCCAACAGCAGGCTATTCCCGGAAAAATAAAATTGACGATTGGTTGAGTCATCTTCCCAGGCTCCCGATCGGGGGATAAGCTTCGTAGAAGTTCTTTCGCTCCGCCGCGAGGTCACTCCCCGGTATCGGACAAGGGAAGCTCTACTGTAACACGGGTTCCTTGCTGGAGCTCGCTTTCGATTTGCAGCCGTCCCCCGTGCAGCTGGATGATTTCTTTGCAGATGGCCAGCCCCAGGCCGCTGCCGGACTGCTTGGACTTGCCTTTGAAAAATTTCTCGCCCACTCTCACCAAATCCTCGGGGGCAATGCCTTCCCCGTTGTCCGAAACCGTGAGGCTGATGTGACGGTCTGTCCGTCCGGCTGTGAGCTGAATTGCGCCATAGGGCGGCGTAAACTTAAACGCATTGTCGATCAGGTTGACAAGCACCTGCTTCAGCCGATCTCTATCACAGGTAACCAGCAGCGGCTGATCGGGAATATCGACGCGCAGCTCGATATGCTTGGTGTTCTGCCGGTAGCTGTACTGGTGCTCCACATCCTCCAGCAGCCCGCGCAAATCGGATGGCTGGAAGTTCAGCCTCATTTCGCCGGACTGAAATTTGGAGAAATCCAGCAGTTCCTCGACGAGCCCAATCAAGCGGTTTGTTTCCCCGGTGATTACCTCCAAGCCGAGCAGGGATTCCTCTTCGTCCTCCAGCCCTCCGACAATGAGCGTCTCGCCCCAGCCTTTAATGGAGGTCAAGGGGGTCCGCAGCTCATGGGATACGGTGGAGATGAAGTCGTTCTTGAGCTTCTCGTTTTTGCTCAGCTCTTCTGACATATAATTCAAAGTTTCCGCGAGGGTTCCGACCTCGTCTTCATGCTGCTTGACCGCCCGGGCCGCAAAGTTGCCGGTTGCCATCTGCTTGGCAATCCGCGTCAGCTCCTCAATCGGGTCCACAATTCGTTTGGCGATAATCAGGCTGAGGCCGAAGCCGAGCAAAATAACGAACAGCCCGACGGCGATGGCGTTCAACGCGATTTTGAACACCGTGTCATACAGCGGCTCGGCCGAGACCGAGAAGCGCAGCACACCGATGATCGAGCCGAGGTTTTTGAGCGGAATGGAAACGGCCAGAATACGTTCGTCAAACATCGGCGTGCGGCCGATGTAGGTGCCCGTTCCGCCGTTCAGAGCGATATTGACATCCTGTGTCTGCACCGTGACCGGGGAAGCGAAGCCGAAGGAGTCAATGACGATTTTCCCGTCGGGATCAAGCACTTCAATCCGGGCATATTCCTCCGGCGTCAGGTTCTCCAGGATGTAACGGGCACGGTCCTCCAGCTCATAGCCTTCCAGAAATTTATTGAAAAAGGTCGCCGACGTAACCGCGCGTGTCGTCAGTGTCTCTGTAGCGCTGCTGAAATAGTAGGCGCGCACGGACAAAATGAACAGCCCTTCCAGCAAAAGGACGATCATCAGCAGCAGTACGCTGATTTGTACAATGAGTCTGGCTCTAATTCCTTTCATGCCGGGCGTCCTTCCGCCATAAATACCCGTAGCCCCACACCGTAATCAGAAATTCCGGATGGGCGGGGTCCTTCTCGATTTTTTGCCGGATGCGGCGAATGTTCACGTCCACGGTTTTCAAATCGCCTGTAAAAAACTGTCCCCAGACGGCGGTCAAAATCGCATCGCGGTGAATCGCCTTATTGGCATTCTCCGCCAGCAGCTTAATGATCGCGAATTCCTTCGGCGTCAGGACGATCATTTGCTCGCCCCGCAGCAGCTTGCGCTGATCAACCAGTATGGTAAACGGATAAATGTCGATCGTCTGCTCCTTCACCGCCGCAACGGCGGGATTTAACCGGCGGTAGAGCGATTTTACCCGCGCGACCAGCTCGCCGGGGCTGAACGGCTTCACGACATAATCGTCTGCGCCGAAATCAAGCCCGGTAATTTTGTCCAGCTCCTGGCTCTTGGCTGTCAGCATGATGATGCCGATACGGGGGTAATTCCGGCGCAGACTGCCGCACACCTCAAAGCCGCTGATGCCCGGCAGCATGACGTCCAGGATGGCAATCTGGATATCCTCCTGCTGCCTGGCTATATGCAAGGCCTCCTCGCCCGTGGCCGCCTCCACGACGTCAAACCCCTCCCGCTTCAGATTGATGCGGACGAAGTCGCGAATCGGCTTCTCGTCCTCCAGCACGAGTATTTTCATGGTAAATCTCCCTTCGTTATTCCCCGGGATCCAGCCGGTCGCGGGCCAGATCTTGAATCTCCTCAAGTGAAAGCAGCAGCTGCTTGTATTCCTGCAAGGCTGTCCCATACAGATCGGGCGTCTCCTGCGGCAGGAAAGCGATAACGAGCTTCGGTTCCGGTTTCGTCTCAGTCGGTCTAATATGGTCCAGCACACGGTAGGTGTCCCGCTGGTCCTGCAGACCGGCCTCCTCCTTGGCCCACTCCTGCTTGGACAGCATTCGCAGGGTCAGAAGGGGGGCCTCTCTGCCGGTGGAGTGCTGCACATACAGGAAGCGGACCTCGCCGGAGGATAACGGAGTATCCCTGCGGATGTCCAGCCGGTAATGCCCGACCCATTGCGGCGGGATGCGGAAATGGTAGCCCCATTGGTCAAAGCGTTCTCCTGTATAGTTTAACCGGAGGCCGCCGTCCCATTGATAGTATTTGCTAATGTATGGAGTTGCCAGCGGGGGCATGTCCTCTGCCCCGGGCGGTATTGCAAGCACACCGGTCTCGATAATGCCGTCCCCGTTTGTGTCCATGCTGTCCAGCGGATAATCCTTCAGCGACACAGGGTTTGGAGCAATATGGCCGTCGCGGTGAAGATCCGTCTGATCCAGCGTAATGTCGGTGCTGCCAGCCTTCTCTTCCCACGCCGGCTTCTCTGTCGCCAGCACATCGAACAGCCTGCCGTTCTCCCAGCTGAGCAGGGCGGTATATGCAGCATGGGCGCCTATGGCGATTTCCGCAAACAGGCCGTTTTTGGCCGGGGCGGCTTTCCCGATCCGGGTTCGGTATACGTTTCCTTCAATTTCCCGCTCAGCCCATTTCTCCAGCCGTCCGTCCCTTGCGCCGTACAGCTGCACCCTGGAGCGCTGTTCACTATCCTTTTTCAGCTCATTGTCGAACAGAGCAATCTCAGGCGCACCGTCTCCGTTCAAATCGCCTACCGCCAGTTGACCGTAGGTGTGCTTGAACAGCTCTACCGGCTGCCGGTTTTTCAAGGAATATACATGCAGCTCCCGGCTGAGCCCATTGCCGCCGCCAAAGCCAAGCAGCATCTCCGGGATGCCGTCCCCGGTTGCATCGGCAAATTGGACGTAGTCCAGCTCTTTGCCAATTCCGGTAATGACGTCCGCCCTGCTCCATTGTCCATCATTTTGGAACAGCAGGAGAATGTTGACTTCAAAATCGGTTTTATCCGTTTTATAGAAAGCTACGATTTCGTTCTGGCCGTCCGCGTCGAGGTCCTGCAGCCGGATGGCGCTGCCTGCCTGTGGATGAAGAGGGACCGTCAGATGGGCGCCCGCCGGGAGGAACTGCTTGACAGTCAGTGAAATCGACTGATCGCTGTTGTTTTGGGCGGGCGCGCGCAGCAAGTCACCCGGTGCGGCAACAAGGCTGCAGCCGGATGTGAATAAGGTGGCCAGAGCTATTCCGCAAAGCCAGTTTTTTTTCATCGATCGAGCTCCTTTGCTTTGTCTATTGTAACCGATTCGGCAGCCGATGACACGATTCGACCGGGTTTGTTACCACTTTGTAACGATATTGCAGAGCCTCTCGTTTATGATGGAGGTATGAAGACGATGGGGAGAGACAAACAATGCGAGGCAGAAGGAAGAAATACCGCAGATGGGTCATTTTACTGCTGTTTGTAACGATGGTCGGCCTGCTCGCCAGCTGTAGTGCGAGAAGCCTGTGGAGCGCATGGGGGAACAAGTCGCTGGCGGCTCCAGCGGACGTCGAGGCGGTGGATGGCCTGGCTGCGGGGACGGGGCAAATCGAATCGGATACGGTGCAACAGAAGAACGCCAAAGGCAAAGGCGATTCGGGGGCATCCGGCGGCAGCAAAACAGCGGAAATTGCTTCAGCAGCGTCCTCAGCTCCGGCGGATGCTGTGACGGCGCCCTGGACCTGGGAGCTGGGGAAGCCCGACGGCCAGCAGCTGGCGGCTTCCGGCGCCAAACGAGGGACGAAGCTGGTCGCCCTGACGTTCGACGACGGACCGGATGATCGGTATACGCCGGCGATTTTGTCCATTTTACATAAGTATCAGGTGAAGGCGACGTTTTTTGTCGTCGGGGAGCAGACGAAGCGGTTCGGAAGTGTGTTGAAGCGGATTGTCCAGGAGGGGCATGCGGTTGGCAATCATTCCTTCAGTCATGCCGATTTGACGAAAATAACCGAGGCGGAAATCCAGAACCAAGTCAATGAGACGGATAAGCTGATTCGGGAGGCGGTCGGATTTACGCCCAAGCTGTTCCGTGCGCCTTACGGGGCGGTGGACGACAGGATGAGGCCGGCGCTGCAGGACAGCGGCCGGAGTATTGTCGGGTGGACCGTGGATACCCGTGATTGGGCGGGGACTCCGGTTAAGACGATGCGGGAGCTGGTGAATGAGCATACCAAGCCGGGCGGAATTATTTTGATGCACTCGTTTGGCGGGAAAAGCATCAGTCACACGGTCGAGCTGCTCCCGCTCATTATTGAAGATTTGCGCAAGAAGGGCTATTCGTTTGTGACGATTCCCGAGCTGGAGGCGGCGAAGGGAAATAAATTGTAATAGCGGCAGCGGCGGCACAGGCGCCCTGTGCGCGGGCGGCCTTGAAGCCGTACTGCGCACAGGGCGTATTCTGTTTCTGCAACGCAAGGCTTCCAGGCGCGGGGCGGGTATGTATGCAGATGATATGCAGCACCGATAGGAGCGCACACCATGGCCGTTGAAGGCGGGAAGGCTACGACTTTTGACCAGGTAAGCGTAAGCTCAAGGATATGCTCCCGCGGGGAGGCCAGACGGCCGCTAATGAGCGACCAGCTTTGCTTTCGCGCGTTTCCCTTGAAGGAGCACAGCTGTAACAAAACTGAAATATAATTTTCAGTTTGTCTTAAGGTAAGGCGGATATACTAGATTTCGAACCCCCCTTTTCATTTGATATAGATTACCTTTTGGCCTACAGCCCGTTGCTGTGGGCTCCTTTTTTATCCGAGGAAAATAAAGGGCATGGTTCTCGCTTTCAATTAGTCCGGTTATCCCAATTTTTATTTTGCCAAGTTTAGCCAAGCATGATAGAATAGGAGCTACATTAATTAAATAATTCCGATAGGAAAGGTGTGTTTTTAAAATGAGTTTGCCGAACGTAGTGAATGCTCTTACAGCTGAGGTCCAAGCCAATCGCAAATCGGAGTATGATCTTGCCCCGCTGTTTCTGAATCGCTGGTCCCTCCGGTCTTTTACGGATCAGAAGGTGTCTGATGAAGACCTGTATTCTCTGCTGGAGGCTGCTCATTGGGCGCCTTCCTCCTATAACGATCAGCCGTGGCGGTTTATTGTAGCGAAGACGGAGGAGCAGCTGGCGGTATTTCACAGCTTTCTTGGAGACTTTAATAAATTGTGGGCGACGAAGGCCCCTGTTCTGCTTCTGGTTGCTTCCGACAAGCAGCGGGCCAACGGCGATCCGAACGGAGCCCATGCTTTTGACAGTGGCGCGGCATGGGGATATTTGGCGCTGCAGGCAACGATCAAAGGCCTCGTTACGCATGCGATTGGCGGCTTTGACCGCCAGCAGGCGCGCGAGCTGCTGCAGGTGCCGGACCATTTGGAGCTGCACGCCGTCATTGCTGTCGGCTACCAGGGCGAGAAAAGCCAGCTTCCCGAGGCGATTCAGGAGCGCGAGGTGCCGAGCGGCCGCAGAAGCCTCCGCGAGGTGGTTTTTGAAGGTAAGGTGTCATCCTGACCGACGAACATTGTAACGAATTGGACACCCTTTTTTCATCTTATCTTAAGGAAGCGGGCCTATACTAAGTACAACCCCCTTTCATTTGATATAGATGGTCTAGACCCGCAGCCACCGCTGCGGGTCTTTTCTGCGGCAGGACTGCTGCCGGTCTCTATCGCGTGATGGCGCGAGTCGTCTGTGAAGAGTAAACAAAAAACGGACCTTTGCCGAAAATAGGAAGATAACGTATGTATACATACCGCCATTGCTACCCTTTGGGAGAGAGAGGATTGAATTTCATGCCATTACGGAAGGAACTGGAGCCGATAGAACGCGATGTGGCTTGTTTGGCGCTGCCCCAGAACAAAATCGAGTTCATGGAGCAGCTGCTGGAGCAGGGGCTGGATTCTGCGGCGGATGAGATTGCCGCTTTTAATGTGTTTACGGGCCTTGCGTATAAACCGATTATTTTGCCTCCGGGAGGAACAGATTGATGAAGGTAGAAACGTTAATGGAGGAAGCGGGCAAGCTGGCCCGGCCTTCGATAGAGCTGTATGCGGAGCAGGGGACGGACGATTTCCTCGCGGTTTGGGGCGGGGACGGAAGCGCCTCGATCGAAGGGCCGTACAAGCACCGGATGACGGTGGACTTCCGGTATATGCCCGATCCTATGAAGGCTTGGCGGCGGCACGGCTGTCTGAGCTTGTATACCCACCTGCACCACGCTGACAAAAGCATCATCGTCTGCAGCGATGCCGACATTCGGACAGTGAAGACAAGCGGGACGAAGCTGTACGGCAGGCTGACTCCGTCGCTGCCTCTGCTGGACGCATTTGCCTACACGGGCTCTCCGGAGGTCATGGCGTGGGCGAATGCGCCTGAAAGCGACCCCGAGGTGGCGGGGGGCTACGAGGAGTATTACGACAAATACTGTCCCCTCTACTCGGATCAGATTTATGCCGTGCTCGGCGGCTGGCATTATATGTGGCCGGACAGCTTCCAGTGGGAGGAGTACATTGACCGTGACCTGCTGATCTGCACGTTTAAGGACGCGGAGCCGTGGATCGAAGTGTGGGACGATGGTGAACGGGAATATGAGGTTATTGAACGGATGACGTAGTTATATCGATTCTTCCGCCAAGCGTTTGCTTAGCTGGGAGCTTGCAGCATGCAGGGCGGAGGCGGCTTCCTGCCGGACCTTCTTATTGCTGTGAGACTCCAGCTGCTCCAGCTCCCGGATCACGGCTTCAATCGTCTGCGCAGGCTCCGTGTACAACGCACGGGACAAGGTGAGGCAGACGGACTGCTGGGCCGCAGCATTCCCGGTGTGCAGGCAGAGGCAAAGGGCCGGGATAGCGGCGGATACATCCAGATTCTTCTTGATTCTGGCTTCGCGCAGCGCATCGGCTGCAGTCTGCTGAATATCCAGAGCGGCGTCCTGCAGCAGCAGAATGAGCCTGTCCCGGACAGGAGGGAAGTCAAAGGGCTCGACCGTTATCTTGCCCTGGATGATCTGGTGCCGTGCTTTGAGCTTTCCTCCAGCTGTTTTGGTCAAATTGTTTTGGATGAAGGAGAGGTCAAGCTCGACTTCAATCTCGTAAATCGCCCGGGCCAGACCTTCTGCGGCACCTAGACGGTACAGCTTCAGCGGATGATGAAGGAGAGAATCGAGGGCTTCGAAATCCTGCCGGTCCACCAAATAGTGCGCATAGGATGAGGCGCAGCGAAGCGCGGTTTTTTTATCCCGATCGGTCATATACTTTTTCAGGAGCGCCGCTGCTTGCTCACGCGTATTTTCCCTTAGCGTGGCATGGTACAAAACCGCCGTGGCCGGCCACGAAACCAGAATAGGGCCCCAGCCCGTTTTGGCATGATCATGCAGCAGGGGCAGAACCGCATCCATGAGCGGAGCCAGGTCATACTGGCGATCGGCAAGATCGCAAAGGACACGGCAGGCTTTGTAGCGGACCTGTACGGACTCGCTTTGCAGACCTGCCAGCAGGAACTCATGGATTTCCTCCCCGTCCGGGAGCATGTCCCGCCGCCAGGCAGGCTCAAAAGCGTTCAACGCTCTTTCATAGGCATCGTCACCCGATTGAATGAGCTGCTTTAATGAAGCCAGATCCTTGGTCTGCAAGCAATGGAAGCTCCAGGCCTGTACCAGGTGATGCCGCGTCGTTTCATCCTGGTGCTCATAGGCCCACTGCTTCACGATTGCCGCATGTTCTCCCAGAGCTTCCCCTTCCAGCAGCGCCTCGTACACGTCATGGCCGCCGGACGGGTTGCCGTCACGCAGCATTTGTATTGCCTCTTTCAGGCTCATCTGTACCCCTCCTATTTCGACATTTACCCCATTTTACTAAGAAATGGATAAAATACAAGGTACCTGTGGCACATGAAGCTCAGCTCGTTGTCCTGGCTGAAGCGCATGAAATCATATTTATCACAAAATTGGCCTGTCAAAGCGGTCCCCCTCCCCCCGCCGCACTGCACTGCATAAGTCCGGTTCCGGCTCCAGCGTTCACTGATTTTCTGGAAAAGCAGGCTATGCATCGTTAAACGGAGCTTTCCCCGGGCATGAATAACGGCGGCAGCTGAACAAACGCTGGCTGATTGTGGTAAACTAGACCCGATGTGACTCCACCGGCGCCCGGCCGGAACGAAACGAATAAGGAGTATTATGCGATGGATACGTGGGAGCGACGTTTGGAGAAATACGCAGAGCTGGTCGTGCGTGTAGGGGTGAATATCCAGCCGGGGCAGGTGCTGCTGGTCGAGTCTCCGCTGGAGGCCGCTGAGCTGACCCGTATGATCGTCAGGAAGGCTTATCAGGCGGGGGCGAAGTACGTACAGGTAGAGTGGAATGACGATGAAATTACCCGGAGCCGCTTTCTGTATGCCCCGGGGGAATCCATGGCGTTTTATCCCCCATGGATTCCGCCGATGCTGGAGCAGCTGGCCGAAAACGGCGGGGCGCTGCTGAATATTAAGGTGCCGAACCCAGAGCTGTATGCAGGCATCGATTCCGGCAAGGTATCGGCTGCCGCGAAGGCTGCTGCTGTCGCCAGAGAAGCCTTCCAAGGCTATGTCCGTTCGAACCGGTTCAGCTGGTGTCTGATTAAGGCGCCGACTCGCGCGTGGGCGGCTAAGGTTTTTCCCGAGCTTGAAGGCGATGAGCAGGTGCAGGCGATGTGGGAGACGATCTTTGCCATGAACCGGGTGGAGGCGGATGATCCTGTTGCGGCATGGCAGGCGCATATCGGCCGGCTGAAGCAGGTTAAGGATCGGCTCAACGCCAAAAAGTATACCAAGCTGCACTACCGCGCTCCCGGTACCGATCTGGCGGTGGAGCTGCCGGAGGGCCATCTTTGGCATGGCGGAGGAATGACGAACGAGCAGGGCATTTATTTCGTGGCGAACATGCCGACGGAAGAGGTGTATACGATGCCGCTTCGAACCGGCGTGAATGGCAAGGTAAGCAGCACGAAGCCGCTTAATTTGAACGGACGGCTTGTAGACGGGTTCTCGTTTACGTTCCAACACGGGAAAATCGTGGACTACACCGCCGAGATCGGTCTGGAGCATTTGACGAATTTGCTTGCAACCGACGAGGGTGCCGCTTATTTGGGTGAAATTGCGCTTGTGCCGCACGATTCGCCCATTTCCCGGCTGAACCGGATATTTTATAATACCGGCATCGATGAGAACGCCTCCTGTCATTTCGCTATGGGCAGCGCGTACCCGTTCACCTTGACCGGCGGAACGAAGCTGACCAAGGAGGAGCTGCTGGCCCGGGGAGGGAATGTCAGTCTGGTGCATACGGATTTTATGATCGGCTCGGCGGAGCTGGATATCGACGGGGAGCTGCCGGACGGAACCCTGGAGCCGGTGTTTCGCCAAGGCAATTGGGTAGAGGCGTTCTTGTAATTGAATCCAAGGAAGGAGCGGGAGCTATGCGGGTCATTGATTTGCACTGTGATGCATTGTTTAAGCTGTGGGAGTCGGGAGGAACGCTGGATTATGGCCGGTCCGAAGAGCTTGCGGCGAATAGGGAACGGTTAATTCAAGGCGGTGTTCAGGTTCAGTGTTATGCCATTTTCGTGCCGCCGGAGGTGAAGGCGGAGCATAAGCTACAGGCGGCGCTGGACCAAATTCATTATTTTTACGACGAGGTTCTTGGAAGACACCCGGATTTCCGCCATATCCAGGCATGGGAGGACTTCGACAAGCTGCAGGATGGGGAAATCGGCGCGATGCTGACGCTTGAAGGAGCAGAGCCGATTGGCAGCGATTTAAAGCAGCTGAATATTTTGTACCAGCTCGGGGTCCGCTCGATTGGGCTGACCTGGAATGATGCCAATTTGGCCGCCGATGGGGTGCTGGAGCCGCGCGGGGCCGGCTTGACGGTGCTCGGCAAGGATATTGTGCGGTTCAATAACCGCCACAAGCTGTTTACCGACGTAGCCCACCTGAGCGAAAAAGGCTTCTGGGAGGTCATGGAGCTGGCGGATTATCCGATAGCCAGCCACTGCAACGCCCGAGCGGTATGCGACCATCCGCGGAACTTGTATGACGCGCAGGCGAAGGCCCTGTTTGACCGCGATGCGATGATTCATGTGGTGTATTATCCGCCCTTTGTGAAGGAGAACGGTCAGGCCGCGCTGACCGACCTCATCCGCCATATCGACCACTTCTGCTCGCTTGGCGGGGTACGGAATATCGGGCTCGGCTCCGATTTTGACGGAATTGAACAATTCGTGGACGGGCTGGAGCATGCCGGGAAGCTGCCGAATCTGATGAACGAGCTGCTCAAGCATTATAAGGAGGAAGAGGTGCGGGGCTTTGCTTCGGAGAACTTTCTGCGCTGCCGACCGAGATAGGTGATGCCGCCGGATAGAACGGAGTGCCCTCTGCACAGGGGGCTTCTTGAAGGCTGATGGGAGTCCTGTGAACGATGAACAACTATAAGGTTGTTTTGTTTCTTCTCCTGGCGAATTTGTTTTGGGCCGGGAATTACATTCTCGGCAAATATGTCGTGGCCGAGCTGACCCCGCTGCAAATGACGTTTTGCCGCTGGCTCATCGCCATTTTCCTCTTATTCCCGATTGCGCATTGGGTGGAGCGGCCTGTGTGGAGGGACGTCTGGAAGCGGTGGAAGACGCTGATCGTCCTGGCTGTGCTCGGCATTGTCAGCTATAACTTCCTGCTGTATGAAGCGCTGCGGTTCACGACCTCGATGAATGCCGCGCTGGTGAATGCTATGAACCCGGCAGTGATAGTCATTTTTTCGGCACTGCTGCTGAAGGAATCCATATCACGCATGAAGGTGCTGGGGCTGCTGGTTTCGCTGCTTGGCGTGCTGCTCGTCCTGACGAACGGCCAACTGCAGCAAATTTTCCATATGGATTATAACGCCGGGGACCTGCTGATGCTGCTTGCGATTGTCGTCTGGACGCTTTATTCCATCGCCGGGCGCAAAATGAAGGGACTCCCGCCGATAGCTGCCACGGCTGCCTCCGCCCTCATCGGTCTGCTGCTGGTTGCGCCGTTTTTCTTTCTCTCCGGGGGCTTGTCGCTGCCGATTAGTGCTGCTGCGGCTTGGGGAATTGTGTACATGGGCATCTTCCCCTCCGTCGGCTCCTTCATATTCTGGAACGCGGCCCTTCGCCAAATCGGCGTCAGCCGTGCAGGCATTTATTTGAATCTGATTACGGTATTCACGGCTATTCTAAGTCTTGCCTTAGGCAAGCCGATTACGATCGTGCAGATTGCGGGCGGACTTCTTGTGTTTGCGGGGGTTTATCTGACAGGCAGAACGGCAGCGCAGCCCGTCCCGGAACCGGATGAACGGAAATAAGGGGGACCGAAGGGCGAAGCGGTCGTACCTTGCAGCTTCCAGTGCCGGTGGGGTGTCGCATGACGGAGATTAATCGGTTGAGATTTTGTAACATTACTGAAATATTTCTTTCAGGTTAGCTTAAGGTACAGCACCTATAATAAATACCGAACCCCCCTTTTCATTTTATATAAACCTTGGACCTGCAGCCCGTTGCTGCGGGTCTCTTTTTTTGAGCCGGGAACGGCAGGTCATGCAGGTGTGATGAACCGGCCTACGGATAGGATGATTTGTACGATCTGAAGAATCCGGTCATTGATCGGGTAGGCCTGCCATGTTATTTATGCGTGCGATCCTGATGGTTTTTTTGGAAATGGACAACCGTTGGTATACAATAATCATAGTTTCATTGTATGCAGTATGCCGCTAGACTGGCATTATTCAACCGACACAAGGAGGAGGATGGAAGATGGAATTGATTTACCATGGACATTCGTGTGTGCAAATCCAGACGAACGGCAAATCGCTGGTCATTGACCCGTTTTTACGGGGGAACGAGCTTGCCGTAACGAAGCCGGAGGAGATCCGGACCGATGCGGTGCTGCTGACACATGCCCATGCGGACCATATTTTGGATGCCGTGCCTATCGCGAAGGCGAATGATGCTCCGGTTATTGCTACGCTGGAGCTTGCGACCTACATGTCATGGAAAGGGGTCAAGACGACCGGGATGAATCTTGGCGGAACCGTGGATTTGGGCTTTGCCAAAGCCAAAATGATTCAGGCGTTCCACAGTTCCGGCATTGTGATCGAGGAGGAGCAGCGGATTATTTATGGCGGCATGCCCGGCGGTTTTATTATTGAAGCCGAAGGGCTCACCATCCTTCATACCGGAGATACGTGCTTGTTCGGGGATATGAAAATGATCGGCGAACGGCATCGCATCGATGTCGCCTTCATCCCGATTGGCGGCCATTTCACGATGGGACCGGAGGATGCTCTCCAAGCCGCTCAGTGGTTTGGCGCCAAGCTGGTCATTCCGGTGCATTACGATACCTTCTCCCTCATCCGCCAGGATGCCGAGGCTTTTGTCCAGAAGCTGAAGGAGCATGGCCTGAACGGCCGGGTGCTGAAGCCGGGCGAGTCGCTGACGGTGGAAGCGTAGCTGTCGAGCCAGGAGCGGATCGATACGCTTGTTTTATTTTGATTGTGATGAAAGCAGGGCTACCCGGTAGCCTCTTTCGGAATCCGCTAGGCTCCGTCTCATGGATGATGGAATCCTAATAATCAATGGAAGCAAGGCTCTACAGGATTTGATATACATGAAGCGGTTGTTTGAGGGAAAAGGTATTCGGATCAAAGACCTAATCACGCAAATATGACCAGCCCTATTCAGTGTTTGCTGCTACAGCGCGAGACATTCGTCTTGTGTTGTCCTTCAAGGTCATTCGTAGGCTAGAAAAATCTCTCCACCTGCACACAATAAAAAAGCCGACTGCCCAGTTCGGGCATCAGGCTTTCATGCATGTTCACTTTCTCGTGATTGCTCCGGCTCACGACGCTTTTCTGGCTCGAAGTCAATGCCGCTGATCGCATGTTCATATAAAAACTGCTTGATTTCGCTCATATCGTTCGTCGTATAGTAGGCTGAAAACAATTCGTTAAATTGCTCCATATTTTTCTCGGTAATGGTCAGCATACCATGTCCGTTGCCGACAAGAAGCTTGTTTGCGAGCAGAAGAGAGGTTCGCTTGTTTCCATCCCAAAACATTTGCCGCCGCGCTCCCCATAGGAAAGCCGTAATAGCTTTCTCCGTTGTGGTCATGTCCGCAGCCAGTAAGTCCGCCAATTCCTGTTCGATCTCGTTCTGCACCGGGAGCGGCGGCACATAATCCGTACCTGAAATTCCGACACGCCCGTTTCTTAAAACGCCCCATTCCAGCGCTTCATTTCTCGCGACGTATTCATTGAGTTTGCAAATGAAGGGAAGCGAAGTCGGCTCATCAATCGCGTTCAACAAATAACGCCAGGCATCCCTCATATTCAGGACGGCTTGTATGTCGTCCAGCGTTACACCAGGAACATTGACACCGTTCAGTATTGTTTGGGTTTGCGGAAAGGTAATATTCCTGTTTTCCATCTTCATGCCGCAGTATATATTTTCGTCCCATTTCTTCTTAGCCAGAAACAGGCTTTGTTGTTTGTTCAGCGCATATTTATTTGGAAATGGTTTCATTTTGTATCCCTCCTGCCAGTTATCATTATATCCGGTTTTGAAAACAAAATCACCTTTCATCTGTACTTACCCTGCCTTGAGGGAAACGCACATTCCCGTATCGCTTGATGATATTAACCTTCGGAGAACTCCGGAAAGGTTTAGTTCTGAAGACCTCATACCGAACGCATGCGGTGAGCCGCGTTTGGTAGCTTTAAGGAAGGGAGAGACGAGGATGAACGAAGAGAAGCTTCCCTTGCCATCGGCGGCGGCAGACCGCGATCCTAGCATTTTCCGATTGGCGGTGGGAGGTCACCCAGTTCTCTCAGCGGACGGGTGGCTGTCTGTCCATAGAGTAGACACATAGAATCGAGAGAACTATGCAGCAGCTCTTATGATTGCCCTGCTGCCGCTTGCTTCGAGAGGCTGAGTCTACCAGCCTTTCCCCTTCTTATTAAAGGTTGCAGAGGTCACAAGTCCGAGCAGCTGGGGAACGATAGGTCCTCCCATGATTTGCGCGCGTCCGCCACCGCCTGGTGCTTTATAATGGGTAATATCTATGGATGCTGAATTCCAGGCGGTGCCGTTCACGTGCAGGTGAATTTCCTCGATTTGATTCTTATTGGCTACTGTAACTTTGTATATATGGTAGGCGCCGCCATATGTAACTTCGTTCTCCGTTCGGCGGGAGCTATCATAGGTGATTTGCAAGGTTGCCGGGTTGGCGATTCCATAAGTCTCAGCCAGGTATTGAATCGCCCGTACCGGGATCGTGGGCATGTCGGTTGCTTTCACTCGCAAAAAGGGATCCAGCAGCGCGATGGCTGTATTCGGATGGGCACTGCATACTTCAATAACCTGCCCAATGGTGAGTCCATAGTCACTGATGCCTCGCTGAAGGTTGGTGAGAAGATCGGCGAAGCTGTGGCATTTGCTTAACAGGACGTCTACATGCTTCGGCTTCACATCCATATAGGTCAGGGCGCTTACAATATTTGCGACCGCCACGCCGGCGTTCGACCACCGAATAATTCGGTCACCGTCCTCCTCCTTTTGGAAATGTGTCCCTAGTGCGCCCCAATTGGCCTGCAAGCCTACTCGCGTGGCATCCTTGGCCATAACTAAGGAGATTGCTGATTCGAGGGGGAGCGTGGCAATAAGCGGGAGACCGAAGGTCGCTGCGAAATGTACCCAGTTTTCAATTTTGGCTGCGCCGATAATCCGGGCTAGCGAATCACTATTTAGGGCCTTCACACTGGCAACTAGTTCTGCCGCCGATTGTTGTTGCAAGAGATCGTCAATTTTCTTAGGAGCGAGGATGTCTAGTAGCTCGATGAAGCCGATGCCGACGCCTTCAATCACTTCGTGAACATCATCTTCATAGCCTTTAATCTGCTCGAACAGCTCGGGGCTCATCGAATAGATGTTGACACGTTCGGCATCTGTCAGATCGTTATCTTCATCGACTTCATTTTGATCCTTATATTCTTCGTATTCATCAACTTCCTTTTGGGCTTCCGTTTCAGCTGCTTCCCACTCACGGAAGCTGTACGCCCTGGCGCGCCCCATCCATAGCTTCATCACCTCTCTCAGCTCGAGATCGCTTACATTTTCTTGGAGCTCTTTAGCGCTAACCTCTTTAGAACCAATCTTCAGTGAGCGCTGGACGGGAGCGGTACTGGGCGTAGCCTGAGAGGCATTTCTTGATTGCAGCATCGAAGACAGCATTTGTCTTACACCTTGATTGCCCATAACCCGTTGGAGCTGGGTGAGTCGTCCATGCAGGGATGAGGAAGGCTGTAATGCTGTTCCGGTTACGCCTTTGGATCTAGCGGGGGCTGCTGCCATTTGCAGAGGCTTGGCCTTTTTTACTGGCGGGTTATGATTCATTGGTTCTCCTTGGAGAAACCCCCATATGGGGTTTATTTCCTTTCATTATAACTGGAAGTGCTTCTTGTGAAAATGACAAGAACTTATAGTCACGGCTTCATTGCCGCATCCCTTGGTAAAAATATGTAAATTCTCATCTCAAAAAGGCCTCGATCGCATCGTCCAGGTGATGCGTGAGGCCTTCTCTTCTGTTTTTTACGAGAACGGGTACGTCCAGAAGGCTTCCTTGCTCAGCCGGGCAATCAGCTCAGGACTACCATCCGCCTGGCCGAGCAGCATGATTTGGAATTGGGATCGGTGAGCCCGTAAGGAGGCCTGCTTGAATTCCAGCATGGCTCCGACATCATTGCTTATATCCGGCTTGCCCAGCGCGGCTTCGCGATTGGAGGCGAAGGCGGTGCAGTGCACCGCGGGGCGCTCCCCGGCCGGCAGTCTTCGGACCGCCTCGATCACGGCAGCGCCGCAGGCGTCGTGATCAGGATGAACACTGTAGCCGGGGTAATACGTCAAAACGAGTGAAGGGGAAATCTCGGCAAGTAAGGCCTGAATTCGGGCGATGAAGGGCTCCCGCGGCTCGAATTCTACGGTTTTGTCGTGCATCCCCCAGTACCTTACATCCTGGATGCCAATCGCTTTGCACGATGCCTCCAGCTCCTGCCTACGGATGGCCGGCAGTGTCGAACGGCTGGCGAAGGGCGGGTTGCCCAGATTCCGGCCCATCTCTCCAAGGGTTAAGCATACGTAAGTGACCGGAGTGCCATTTTGAATGTGCCAAGCCAGTGTCCCCGCCATGCCGACCTCATCATCCGGATGCGGCAGCACAACCAGGATATGCCGTTGATGCTCCATGTGATTCGCCCCCTTTTTGTATGTATGTGAAAATCATAAGCTCATAAAAACGGCTCACGGCTGAGCTGCAGCCCCACCACGAGCTTGCCCTCTGCGTCGTGGCCTGCCAGGGTAAGCCGTCTGGCTTGCTGCGGCGCCCAGTGGGTCAGCCCTTCGGAATAAATCCAGCTGGTCTCTGTTTTCAGACCGACGCGATAAGGGCCTGACCCGGCAATGGCGCCTTGTGTGTACCGGATGCGGCTGTTGCTTACGAAGGTAGAGGCGGTAAACTTCGAGCTGTCCCGATGGGCGGCGTAAGCGCCGGTCGTCATTTCCAGCTGGAAATAGATGTCCTCGTTCCGAAGCTCGTCGAGCAGCT
Organism: Paenibacillus sp. y28; assembly: GCF_037137075.1. Lineage (NCBI taxonomy): Bacteria > Bacillati > Bacillota > Bacilli > Caryophanales > Paenibacillaceae > Paenibacillus > Paenibacillus sp. y28. The sequence goes on along the minus strand of NZ_JBBBNV010000003.1, from coordinate 113,385 downwards.
CTTGTACAGCCTGCGGATTGATGGTGTGCATGTCCCGAAACCTCCCGTATGGAAAACAGCCCCATTCCCCGGTATCAGGGAAGGGGCTTGGATGGATTGTCCTGCAATGCGCTACAGCTTCATTGGCTTGGCCTTAAAATGCACGACCGCGCTGTACAGCAGCTTGTTTGCGTTCGGATTGAAGGTGACCTGGTGCTGCACGGAAAACACGTCCAGCAGCAGCGCTTTGTTGATTTCGATCTGATCGGCAATTTGCCGCTCCAGCGTCTTCAAATCATAAGCCTCAAACAGCTCGATTTTCGTTTCCAGCTTGTCTACTATAAAATCCATGCCGACGACTCACCTCTTGCTTACGATTGTACCATCCAGCCAAACGGATCGGGAAGTGCGCCGCGTTGAATGCCCGTGAGTGTATCATAGAGCTTGGCTGACAGCGGACCGGTTTGGCCGCCGTTGATCATCAGCTGCTGTTCCTGCCAGTATAGCGATCCGACAGGAGAAATAACGGCAGCGGTTCCGGTGCCGAACGCTTCCTCCAGTGTGCCATTGCGGTGAGCCTCGTACAGCTCATCAATCGAAATCGCCCGCTGCTCTACAGGAACATCCCAGGAGGACAGCAGCTGGATGATGGAGTCCCGGGTGATGCCGTCCAAAATACTGCCGTTCAGGGCCGGGGTGACCACCGTGCCGTTGATTTTGAAAAACACGTTCATGCTGCCGACTTCTTCAATATATTTGCGGTGAACGCCGTCCAGCCACAGCACCTGGGAGCAGCCTTTTTCGGAAGCCCCTTCCTGGGCGATGAGACCGGAAGCATAGTTCCCGGCCGTTTTGGCTGCGCCGACGCCGCCTTTGACCGCCCGGACGTACTCCGACTCCACATAAATGCCGACCGGATGAATGCCTTCGGCGTAATAGGCGCCGACAGGGGACAAAATAATCATAAATTTGTACTGCTTGGAAGGAGCAACGCCCAGTGCCGCTTCTGTAGCGATAATGAATGGGCGGACGTACAGCGAGGTTCCCTCGGCCGATGGAATCCAGTCCCGGTCCGTCTGGATCAGCTGCTTGACAGCCTCCAGCGCCAGCTCTTCATCAATCGCCGGAATGCTTAACCGCTGGTTGGAGCGGTTTAAGCGCTGGAAGTTCTTTTGCGGCCGGAACAGCAGGGTCTGCCCGTCTGCCGTTTGATACGCTTTCAAGCCCTCAAACACGGTTTGTCCATAATGGAACACCTTGGCCGCCGGGTCCAGGGTAATCGGCTGGTACGGCACAATGCGGGGGCTGTGCCAGCCCTTCGGCTCATCGTAATCCAGAATGAACATGTGATCGGTGTAATATTTGCCGAAGCCGAGTGCGTCGGGTTCCGGTTTTTGTTTTTTACGCGAGCTGATTTGTATTGCAATCTCATAAGCCATCTGACATTCCACTCCCAATTCATCAGTCTTAGTCTTGCCGAAAATAATCCTTTGAAAGCTTGCGTGTCGGAAGAGAGCGGGATCGCTTTCAAGGATGTCTTAAAAAGAATCGTACCATACCAATAGCCATATTCAAACTATTTGTTTTGTGGGATAATCATACCTATCAGGTATGGAACGGAGCGGATGACGATGGATCTTCGGCAGCTGAAATATTTTCTGGCCATCGCCAGGGAAAATCAAATCACGCGGGCGGCGAGGGTGCTCAATATGGAGCAGCCGCCGCTGAGCCGCCAATTGAAGCTGATGGAGGAGGAGCTTGGGGTGAAGCTGTTTGACCGCTTCGGCAAACGGCTTGAATTGACCCATGCGGGCGAGCTGCTGCGGCAAAAGGCCGAGCGGCTGCTGGGGGAATTCGACGAGACGATCCGCGAGGTAAAGGAGCTGGACGCCGGCATCAAGGGGGTGCTGGCCATCGGCGCGGTTGTTTCCTGTATTTCGCTGCTGCCGCGCAAAATTGAGCTTTTCCGGGAAAAGCATCCCCTGGTCACGTTTAAAATTTCGGAAGGCGATCATTTCCTGCTGGCCTACCAGCTTGAAAAGCGCAGCATCGACCTGATTGTGGCCCGTCTGCCGTTCGAGGCGCCTTCCGGCACACAGCCGTATTCCGTGCTTCCGCTGCCCTCGGACCCGTTCGTCGTCATTATTCCGCGCAAATGGGACTTGAATCCTTCCACCGAATCGATTCGTATGCAAGAGCTGGCCGATGTGCCGCTATTGACGCTCAAAACAGACCGAACGACCGGGATGCATGAAAAAGTGATGAAGGAATGCAGGCGGCATGGCTTCGAGCCCCGCGTTATCGGCGAATGCTCCAGTGTAGCTATCATTATTTCCCTCGTGGCCGCGGGAATCGGGGCGACGGTGTTTCCGAAGTCGGTCATGGCCTCGTTCCCGCTGCCGGACATCAGGATGCTGACGATTGCGGATGCGGATTTCCAATCGGATGTCGGGCTGCTGTGGCTGAAGGACCGTTATTTGTCCGCAAGCGCCCGGCAGTTTATTGCGATGTTTCAGAGCTAACGCCAATTTGTTCTCTGAGCTTGTGCCGGTTGACCGGCGCGAATTGTTAATGTAATTGTCTGTTGAATCTGATACGATAAACGGGAATTGATTGGCAAATCGGTAAAGAAGGTGCTTGCAACATGACCAGGCTCAGATTTTCTCTGACGACGAATCAGCGGTTTCTGCTGCGGAGTGTAGCGATCATTGTGTTCGGACTGTTTATAAACCAGCTGCTGCAAACGGTGGGGACGAGTATCGTCGCAAGGGTATTAAACGATCCCGTCCGCTTCGGCGAAGTAAATCTGCTGCTGCAAATTTTCGGGATGATTGCGCTATTTCTGAATGTCGGGTTTAACTCGGCACTTGTATATACGTTCTCAACGGATAAGGAGGAGGCGGTCAAAACCAAGCTCCGTTTGGCCCTGACGGGGAGCGCCTTCTTCGGTGTGGTGGTGAGCTTGATTGTGGCGGCCCTGTCCCCGCTGCTCGCGGCGGTATACCAGCTGCCCTCGCTGCAAAATGCGTTAATTATCAGCTCCATTATGCTCGTATTTAACTCGGTCATTAATATTGGTGTATCGTCCTTCTCCGGAACCCGGGAGTTCGGGACACAGGCCTTCTTTATGGTCATCACAACCATTTTCTCCACGGCTGGGACGGTGCTTGGGGTGTTATGGCCGGTCGGGGAGCAGCCGCTGCTCTGGTGTGTTTCCTTCTGGATGGGGATCGGCGCTGTGGCGGCCGCAATTTTCATCCTGTGGAAGGTGCAGCGTGTGCACCGGCCGGTATGGCTGGGACGGATTTCGGTGCGCGAGATGTGGCGGATGATGAAGTACGGGATTCCGATGTGGGGCGGCAATATCGCCAAGGCGTTTCAACAGCCGTTTCTCGTCATGCTCATCGGGTCCAGCTCGGTCATCGCCGTCGGCCATTTGTCCAATGCGCTGCGGATTACCGGCTTCATCGGCATTGTAACCTGGGCGTTCATGATTGTTACATTTCCTTTTGTCGCGGAAAGCTCGCGGGACGTGCAGGAGAGCAAGCGGCGGGGCACCCTGTGCATCCGCTACAACAACCTGATTCTGTACCCGCTCACACTGGCAATCTGTTTGTTCCCGGACGAAATCAACGGATTTTTGTTCGGGGAGAGCTACAATTCCGGCGATTCGGCTACGTATATCCGGCTGCTTGCCCTGGGCATTTTCTTTTCTTCTGTCGGCCGGCTCGGCGGAAGCATCCTGGCGGGGCTCGGACGGACGAAGGCTAACTTCTGGGTGATGATCGTCGCCGGTATATTTGTCGTTGCGATTGTCCCGTTTACTGCAGGTCATCATCCGGTGCTCTCCGTCTGGATGTATACGGGAGGCTGGGCGGTTTCGGCGCTGGCGATGATCTGGTTCTTTTATCATGAGGGCTTTGTGCTGAACTGGTGGCGGGCTTACGGCGAGCCGGTGCTGCCGACGCTGGCGATGGGGCTGCTCATGCTTGCGGGGCGCTATACCGGGCCGCTGTTCGCCGTGTTTATCATGCTGGGCGTGGCTGCTCTGCTGCTGGGCACCTTGTACATCGAGACCAAATCGTTACAGATTCGCGCGCTCCGGATGCTGCGGCATAAGGGGTAGCGCAAGCGGCTGAACGGAAGAAATTTCAGCATCAAACGGGGATGAAGCAGCCGCTGCCTCGTCTGAAAAAAAGAAACCGCACAAAAACAGGCATCATCCTTGGAAAAGGACGATGCCTGTTTTTGTGGTAATGACGACAGGAATTTCGTAAAAAACACAGAACCCGGCTTGCTTTATGAAGGACAGGCCGGCGTTTACCCGGTCCCCGATTAGCCTTTATGCGGTACGGCCTGAACGCGGAGATGCTTGGTTTTGCTGACGGATATGATGAAGCTCAGCAAAAGAACAAAGGCGCCGAACAAATACGGGTAATCCATGTGAACATCAAATAAAATCCCCGCCAGCGCCGGTCCGAAGATGTTCCCCACGCTCATATACGCGTTGTTCATTCCGGCAACGAAGCCCTGCTCTTCTCCGGCCATTTTGGACAGCAGCGTATTAATGGCCGGTCTCATAATGGAAGTAAAGGTAAAGAACAGCAGAGTAATGAGCAGAATGTACCAGAAGCTGCCCGACAGCAGCATGAGCACAAGACAGACTGCGGACAGCAGGAAGGTGGCGTTGACCAAAGTTTTTTCCCCGAACCGCTTCATTAATTTATCAATGAGCACCGCTTGAATCACGGCTCCGATGAGTGCGCCAATCGTAATCAGAATCGAAATATCCCGAGCGGTAAACTTGTACTTCTCATCTACAAACAACGGGAAAATCGCCTCAAAGTTCGCCAAGCCAAAGGTCAGGGCAAACACAAGCAGCAGCAGTATAAAATAAGGCGCTTTGAACGACTGGGCGAATTGGCGGAAAATAGGCTCCCGTTTCACCTTGGCCGAGCGGTGGGCGAGCTGCGTTTCCTTCGGCAGTGATTCCGGCAGGAAGGAGATGGTGCAGAGCAGGGCGAAGGCCCCGACCGCCGCAGATACATAGAAGGGCGTCCGCAGCCCAAGCTCTGCAAGGAATCCTCCGATACCGGGACCGATGACGAAGCCCAGCGACATGGCGGCTCCCAGCAAGCCCATTCCCTTGCCGCGGCGTTCCTCGGTCGTAATGTCGGCTACATAAGCCATCACAGCGGGGATAATGGCCGCAGCCCCGATTCCCCCGATAAGCCGGGAGACGTACAGCAGCCACATCTCGGATGCGATAGCAAAAATAAAATTGGAGAGTGTAAACATGATGAGTCCGGCTATAATCATCATTTTGCGCCCGTATTTATCCGACCATTCGCCGGCAAGCGGAGAGAACGCAAATTGAGTCAGGCCGAACGCGGCGACCAAATACCCGGCAGCCTTGCCTCCGGCATCGAATTCCTTCAGAAATTCCGGCAAAACGGGAATAATAAGCCCGATTCCCAGCATGGTAATAAACATGTTCAACATTAAGAAGAACAGCGGTGAGCTTTTACTCGTAGGCGTTGCCATTCCAATCCCCTTTCTTGTGTATCAAGAAATGATATCCGCTTCTCGCATGAAGCATCCCATCTGCAAGTATAATTCACAGATTAACTCAGAGTCAATTTGTAAAGATTGTTTTCCTGATTCTTGACTTTTTGGCGGCATCCGGCCTATCATGAGAACGATTCAGATCATGGGAAAGCGGGTTTGAGGTCAATGGCAAGAAATGTGGAACGGGATCAGGACGTTCGTAAGGAGCGCTGCCAGCAAATTTTGACGGCTGCGTTAGAGCTGTTTGCGAAACAAGGGTTATCCGATACCAAAATATCCGACATCGCCAAAAAAGCGGGTATGAGCCACGGGCTGGTCTATAATTATTTTCCTTCCAAGGAAGAAATCTATATTACCTTAATGGAGATCAATTTGTGCGCCGTCAAATCCGCCATTGAGGATGTCAGCAGCAGACCGATCCGGGCGGATGAGAAGCTGGCTGCGCTTGTGGAACGGTTTCATGGTATGCAGTGCAACGATGCGGTATGGCATCAAATGTTTGTGGATCAGTTTATGGCCTCCGATTCTATCTCCGAGTCGCTAAAGGATTCGATCAAACAGAAGCTGGAGGACAACCTCCTGCGTATTGCCGGTATTATTGCCGAAGGACAGGACGCAGGGCTGTTTATCGACGAGGACCCGCAGGAGCTGGCCCTGCTGTTTTTCACCTTCGTCAATGCGAAAATCGTTGCGCAGACGCGCGGAGCAAGCTTTTTTACCAATAAGCCCTTTAGAGCAAGCATTATTCGTTTGTTTTCAAATAAATGCTGAGGAGCATCCGGCCTGCCATGGCCTGGCGCTCTTTTTTATGTTCCGGGAACTGGTTTTATTTTTTGAAAAAAGGCAATATAATTCCAAGATTATCAATGAAAAATGGATTCTGCTTCTTTAAAAAGGCACGGAGCGTGTATAAATTGCCTATAAAAGATACGTTCCCCCTATTAATTTGCATGAAAGCGCTTATAAATAAACGTTTTCCCCCTTGTATAATTTATGAGATGGGCTCTTTAGACAAAGGGCCAGGTGAAAATCTCAAAACATGGAGTAGAGAGGGTGCGCGGGAAATGAAATGGAGATCGTCTCTAGTATCAACAGCGCTTATGGCATTAGCATTTACTTCGGTGGTTCACGCGGAGAACGCGGCCATTCCTGCAAATCAGTCTTCGGCTGTCAAATCAATCGGCGATTTCAAGGATCTAGCCGGGTTACCGCAGGACGTGAAGGACAAATTCGATGCGCTGATTAGCGCTGGCGTGTTTAATGGCATTTCAGAGCAGGAATTCGGGCTGAACGACAAAATGAATCGCGCTCAATTCGCCAAGGTAGCGGCAATCATTTTCGCATTGCCGGTGGATAAAACGCTGACCGTCTCTTCGTTCTCGGATGTAACGATCGATGATCCGGCGAACGGCTATGCGCTTCCTTTTATCGAGGCGTTGAAGGCGGCCGGGCTGACGGAGGGGGTTGATCCCGAGGGGAAGATGTACAACCCGTCAGGAACTGTAACGAGACAAGAGCTGGCCGCATTCCTCATCCGCGGATTGCAGTGGAAAACGGACGGCACTGTGCCTAGCGCGGATACAACCGTAGACGACTGGGCCAGAAGCTATATTACGCTGGCCCTTGATAACAAGCTGATGAGCAATGTGGCGGTCGGGGCTTTCGGCGGGCAAGTGTATGCCACACGCAAAATGCTCGCGCTGTCCAGCTTCGAGGCCAAGCATGCGGCGGAGACGAAAGCGGCTCCGGTTGTCAATTCGAACGCAGTAGCTGATTCCGCGCTGCCTGCAGGGATTACCGTGCTGCCGGTCAAAATTGAAATCGACCGTGCGGTGAATGTAAGTGTGGGCGATCGTTATTATGATGCGGACGGAAGAATATCCACGACCGGACAGCCGCCGATTATTAACCTGAAGCTGACCGGACCGAATAACGAGGAGTATTCTCCTAGCCAGGTCGAAACCTTGTACCGCAGCGGCTACATCGAAGTTTCCACAACGGGCGGTGTCGTTCTCGATGATCGGGCTGTAGGCCAAAGCTATGTCGGCCAAGGCCGAATCGTGTTAAAAGAAGTTACAGCCGAAGGCGAAGCTTCCGTAACCGCGAAGCTGACTCATGTGAACGATGCATCGTCAACCCGCGCATTTGAGGTCACGGCGATGCGTGTTCCGACCACGATTGAGGTGAACAACAAGGACCAGGTCGTACTGGCGGAGAATGACCAGCCGCAGAACTTCACCTTCACCGTGAAGGACCAGTACGGTGCGGTGATGAAGGCGCCTTCCGCCCTGGACGACAGCAGCTATGAAATCGAGTACAAGCTGGAGCGGAAGTCCGGCCAGCCTAGCATTTTGAGCGCTGGCGGCATTTTCTACGATACGCCGTGGGATGAGCAGAAGGATGCGGGACAATCGGTGCATACCTGGCAGCTCCCGATTGATCCGAGCGGAGAGCAGAAGTTTATGTTCAAGCCTAACCATGCCGTGCTTGATGCGGAAGGAAGTCTGTATGAGCTTACGGCTACTGTCGTGAATAAAGCGACCAAAGCGCCGGTTGCCTCCAGTACTGCGGCACTGAGTGTCTACAACTGGAAGGATATCGATTCCACCATGATTTATGAGATAGACTTGCTCGGCAATCATTTTGCTTCCGGCAGCTACTTGCTTGCGCGCGGCGAGGTGTCCAGTGATCAGGATATTGAAACGCTGAACAGCAAATATCCTTATTTTGGAAAAGAATTAAACATTGTTGCATATGACGAAAAAAGAAGAAGAGTTGACATCTCCAAGGTTCTGAAAAATGATGCCGGCCAGCCGATTTCTGTCGTGCAAAGCATTACGGGCATCGACGGCGACTACCTGGTGGGCGCGCAAAGCGTGAATGCTTCGGATATTCCGGTATTCCGCGTGTATGGCGTGAAGCCGAAGGATCTGTTTGATATTGATGTGAATTTCTATACGCCGGGCGGCACCAAGAAGCTGACCAAACGACAATTGACGGTGGAGCTGGATGAGCCTGTGACCAAAGCGGTCGCCGTAAAAAATCCGACGATGAATTTCGATCTGAATACGGTGTACAGCATCCGCAAGCCGGATGGCAGTGTCGAGCAAATCAAGGGCTCCGACTATTTGGCAAGCAAGCCGTATGTGTGGGAATTTTTGCGTTTTGCTGATAATAACGGGGAGGAATTGAAGGACGAGAGCCAATTCTTCCGCTATTTCATTCAAGCTACAGACCAATTTGGCCATAAGTATCAAAATACGAGTGACCAAAAAATGATGGATTTCTCCGGAAATCTGGATATGCTTCAGGTTAAGGTCATGATCGACATGGATAACAAGTTCCCGCCGAAGTGGAGCGTAAACGATGCAGCTCAGCAGGACAAAATCTGGGTGGATGAAGAGTTCCGCCTGCATTATGAGCCACATGCCAAAAACGCGGACGGTTCCTTTGATTATGCGAACAAAAATTTGGAAAGCTTCAGCATCGAGCTTGTTTCGCCAACGCTGGCGCGGTCGTGGTGCACGGTAACTCTGAACTACTAATCGATAAACAATAAAGCATGCCCCGGCTGGACGAGGTCCGGACGGGGCATGCTTTTCGTTTTTTTGAGGTAGAGGCTTATGTGCCGCATCCATCATGGCTCGTTCGGCCACTCAATCGGCCCAAGGTGCGATGAAAGAACGGACGTGGGCCTGCGATTCGGCGGTGAATAGCGGCCATTGCTCAAGTGCTTCTGTATTAAAGAAGGGGGTCCTTTTTTATAAAATTGGAAGCCAAATTCTCAACCTGGCGATCCCGCGTCATCTTCTGGTGATCCTCCAGCACGTCAATCAAGTATTCTTCTCCGTGATCAAAGGCCTTAAAAATAAATTTCTCCGTGTCCTCGACACGAACGTCGTGACCGCACTGCTTGAGGCACTGCTCATAATCCTGAAGCGTGGGAAGCTGGTTTTCCTCCAAATAAATAAGCCCTCGGAGCTGCTTTGTTTCCCCTTTGCGGATAACCTTGAAATGGATAATATGTTCTATTTTCACGAGCTATCCTCCATGTGTCAAAATTTGTTTCTAACTAGTATAGGTCTATTCCTATCCGTTGTCTGTGATATTTGTTACACCTGTTTATAAAATGAGGCTGTAGCCGGTGATGCCGACGCTCGCAGCAGATTTTCCACGGCATTCTGCACCGTTTTCGGTTAGGCGGAGGAGGCTTCGCGCTTATCCGCTTCTGCCGGGCGCCGCGCCGGCCAATTCAGAATGACCAGCCCTGCGGCGAATACAGCCGCGCCTGAAATGATGTAGACGGTAATCGGATCATGATGAATGACACCGGACCATAATATTCCGAACAACACGGCGGTATTGCTTACAATGATGGCAACGGGGAAGGAAACGGCCCGCAGTGCCTGGGAGAACCAATAGAAGCTCAGCCCGGTAATGAGCCCGAGTATCAGCAAGGCGGCCATCGGAGCCAAGGCAGGCTCTCCGGTCATTTCAAAGCGGAACGGGACTGGTGCAGCCATAAATACGGAGCACAGCACAAATATACAAAAATTCATGCTGCCGGAGTCCATATCGGAGGCGAGCATTTTTTGGCTGAGCACATGAAAGGCCGAGCCGACCGCAGAAATCACGAACAATAGCGTTATCAATGCCCCCCCGTCACCAAACAGTGCGGAAACCGGCTTGCCGTTCCAGCTGATGCACAGCACTCCGGCGATACACAAGAGAGCGGCGATCCAGCCTCGTACGGACAGCTTGTCTTTAAACCACAGCACGGAGATGATCAGCAAAATAACGGTCTGTATCGGGCCGATCAAAATGTTGCCATAAATAGGCGGCTGCTTTATGATCAAAATCGTTCAGTGAATTCTTACTATTCCTAATGAGGAGAACGGGACATGACCAAACTTGTTGTAGTAGACGATGATGTCCATATCCGCAGGCTGATTATGGCGACGCTTCAGGACGAAGGCTTCGAGCTTCTGGAGGCAGGGCATGGACGCGAAGCCTTGCAGTATATGGAACAGACACCGGTCGACATGGTCATTATGGACCTGATGATGCCTTATATGGACGGCTGGGAGCTGTGCCGCGAAATTCGCAGCTATTACAAGGATATTCCGCTGCTGATGCTGACAGCGAAGTCGGAATCCGCAGATAAGATCAGAGGCTTTCAACTGGGGGCGGACGATTATTTGGTAAAGCCCTTTGATCCGATGGAGCTGCTGATGCGGGTCAAGGCTCTGCTGAAGCGATACCGGATTATAGCCTCGCAAACGGTGCGGATCGGCAGGCTGCAGATGGATCGGCTTTATTTTAGCGTCCTGATTCAGGGCGAATCGATGCTGCTGCCGCCCAAGGAATTCGAGCTGCTGTTCAAGCTCGCCTCGCATCCGAACCAGATTTTTACAAGGGATCAGCTGATTGAGCAAATCTGGGGGATCGATTTCGAAGGGGACGACCGCACGGTCGATGTTCATATTAAGCGGCTCCGGGAACGGTTCCCGGAGGAGACGAGCGGGTTTATCATTAAGACGATTCGCGGGCTTGGCTACAAGCTGGAGGCGGGGATATAGTGCTGTCGCTGTATTTGCGCGTGGTGATTTGTTTTTTGCTGGCTGTCATACTTGGCATGACGGTTTCCTTCTGGACGACCGTTTATTGGTATAAGGACCGGTTCGATGAGGAGCTCCGGACCGAGATTTTTAACACGGCCCAAGACGTTGTGAGCACTTACCGGCTTATGCCGGAGATGGATTTGCGGACATACCTGGCGGCCAGGCAGTGGAGCCGGAGCTACTATGTGACGCTGCTGGATACAGCAGGCAACCGGCAGGAGTTCGGAACCGGAAAAGGGGAGCCGTTTATCCCGGAGGACGGGTTTAAACAGGTGCTGCAGGATCAAATATACCGGGGTGATCACAAGGACGTCCGGTTTATTGTCGGTTATCCGCTGAAATGGGGCGGCAAAACGTACGCCTTGTTCGTACAGCCTGCGTTTCGCGACGAATCCAGGAAGCTGAAGGAAATGCAGGTTATTTCGCAGGTGGTTTCGCTTGCGACCGGCAGCTTGTTTATTCTGATTTTGGCGACCTTCCTCATTCGGCCGATTAAGCAGATGACCGCAGCGACACGGCGCGTTGCCAAAGGGGATTTCAAGGTGCAGATCAAGTGGCGGAGCCGGAGGGACGAGCTGGGGGAACTGGCGCGGAGCTTCAGCCAGATGGCTCAGGAGCTGGAGCAGATCGAACACATGCGGCGCGATTTTATATCCAATGTGTCCCATGAGATTCAGTCTCCGCTTACGTCCATCTCCGGATTTTCCAAATTGATTCAGACCAGGGAAATGCCCGAGGAGGAGAAAAATCAGTACATCGACATTATTCGGACGGAATCCGAGCGGCTGTCGCGCTTAAGCGAGAACCTGTTGAAGCTTGCCTCCCTGGAATCCGAACATCACCCGTTTCATCCGGTTGTCCTGCATCTGGACGAGCAGCTGCGCCGGGTTGCCGTAGCCCTGGAGCCGCAATGGTCGGCCAAGGAGCTGCAGCTGAATTTGAGCCTGCCCAAGGTCAAGATGACGGCGGATGCGGATCAGCTTAATCAGGTGTGGATTAACCTGCTTGGCAATGCAATCAAATTTACGCCGCCCCAAGGCCGGATTGATGTCAGGCTGGAGCCTCTGACGGATCGCATGAAGGTTATGATCCGGGATAGCGGCATTGGCATTGCCAAGGAGGAGCAGGAGCGGGTCTTCGAGCGGTTTTATAAAGTGGACCGGGCGAGGAGCCGGGAGCTGGGAGGAAGCGGGCTTGGTCTTGCGATTGTCCGCAAAATTGTCGATCTGCATGAGGGTTATATCGAGCTTCGCAGTGAGCCGGGCAAAGGCACAGTCTTTATCGTAACCTTGCCGATTCGCGCTTACGTATCGAAACAGCAGCCGATTTAGGCAGTCGCGGCCTTTCCTGTTTCGTTATGATATGAAAGTGTGTCCAGCGATTGTGCTTCAGCCGTGGGAATAACTCCCACGGCTGTTCATATTGCGTTCATAATCGTCCGGTATGGTAAGCAGGTGGAAAACGGAAAGGACAAACTAAGCCGCATCAATACAATGAAGGGAGTGCACTGATGAACCGCATTACGCAATTTTCAATGAAAAATGTTTCCGCCTTGTTCATTATTATGCTCCTGCTGTTCGGCAGCGGGATATTTGCCGCAGACAAGCTGAAGGTGGAGAACATGCCTAACATTTCCTTCCCGATGGTCATGGTGAGCGCCACCTACACAGGGGCTCCGAAGGACGTTATGGAGGAAGTGACCAAGCCCATCGAAGAGAAGCTGGCCAATATTGAGGATTTGGACAGTCTAAGCTCAACCTCCAGCGACAACAACGCTACAATTCGGGTCCAATTCAAGCAAGGGGTGGATACCGAGAAGAAGAAGCAGGATATCGAAAGCCTGATGCAGGAGGTAGCCCTTCCGGCTTCGGCAAGTACCCCCAAGGTTTCCACCTTCGGGGTCTCGTCCATGGCGTCCAACTATTTGGTCATTAACGGCGCCGACGGCATGAGCCAGACCGACCTGAACAAGCGGTATGAGGACCATATCGAGCCTAATTTGGAAGCCCTGAAGGGGCTGGACCATATCGATGTCATCGGATCCAGTGAATCCAGTCTGGACATTGAGCTCGATGCGGATGCACTGAGCGTATTTGGCATGACGCCGTCCCAGGTGACGACGGCCATTAACGCCGCCCTGACGAAAACCTCCATCGGCAGCGTGAAGCTCAACGGCGATGACAAGATGGCCCGGGTGCGGGGGGATTTAAATAGTCTTCAGGATTTGGAGCAGCTTGAGATTACGACAAGCAAGGGAGATATTGTTACGCTGTCCCAGCTGGCCAATGTGCGTTCAGTCACAGAGTCGAGCTTCATCGGCCGGATGGACGGACAGCCGGCGATCGGCATTATTCTGTACAAATCCGGCAGCGCCAACGCCATCGAGTTCTCCGACGCGCTTACCAAGCTTACAGATGGCTGGAAAACCTCGCTTCCGAATGTGATAATCAAGAGCACGTACGACAGCTCCATTGAGATTCGCGAATCTATTCACGGCCTGCTCCGTGAGGGGATCGTAGGGGCGCTGCTCTCTTCCCTGATGATCCTGGTGTTCCTGCGCAATGTCCGAATGACCCTGATCGTTCTGGTGTCCATTCCATTGTCGATTCTCATTACGCTGCTGCTGATGTGGGAATTCGATTTGACCTTAAATACGATGACCCTCGGCGGTATGTTTATTGCAGTCGGGCGGGTCGTGGATGATGCGATTGTCGTTATTGAGAATGTGTATTCCTCACTGGAAAAGGCGCAGGAGCGTAAAGAATCGGTAATCCTGCTGGCAACCAAGCAGGTGGCCTCGGCAATTACTTCCTCAACGCTGGCAACCGTCAGTGTATTCGCGCCAATCGGATTTATCAGCGGAACGGTAGGGGAGCTGTTCCGGCCGTTTGCGATTACCCTTGCGTGCGCGCTGCTCTCTTCCCTGCTGGTGGCGTTGACGGTCATTCCGATGCTGGCCAAGCTGCTTGTGCTGCGGAGCAAAATTAAACCGCACGCCTCGCACGAGAATGCCCAGCCCGGCTGGTTTATGAGAATCTATGAAGGTGTTCTGCAATGGTGCCTGAAGCACCGCTATAAAACACTGCTTATCTCCGCAGCCCTGTTCGTGGTCACGGTGGTGACGACAGTGCCGATGCTCAAGCTGTCGTTTATTCCATCGTCTAAGCCGTCTAACATTATGTATTTCCAGCTCAAGCTTCCCTACGAAACGTCGTTCTCGGCGATGAACGAGAAAAGCAAAGAGCTGGAGACGCTGTTGATGGATGCGAAGGATACCAACGGGGACAAGCTGTTTAAATTCGTTGAGGCGCTGATCGGCTACAACCGTGGCAGCGATCAAGTGCCTTATATGGCGCAAATTTATGTGGAAGTCAATGAAAACGTAGATGCCGATAAGGTAAAGCAGCAGACGAAGAACTTCCTCCTGTCCGAGCTTCCGCAAGGGTCGGAAGTGACACCGCGTTCGATTGGCGGGGGCGGAGGCTTCTCATCAACCGACTTCTCCTACAATCTGAAAAGCGAAGACCAGGACAAGCTGGAAGCGGCGGCCGCCATGGTCAAAGAAAAGCTGGAGACGATTCCCGAGCTTAGCGAGGTAGAGGACAGCTTAAGCAACGGGAAAAGTGAAATTGAAATCATTGTGGACAAAAACAAGGCCCGCGCTTATGGGCTGAATGCATCCACTGTGCGGGATACCGCCCGGACGTGGATTCAGAAGCAATCGCTCGGAGATTCAAAGCTGGATAATTATACTTATACCACTACCGTTTCTATGGATTTGAGCGATAAGGACTCTCTGGAAAAGCTGGGTAATATACCACTGACCAGCACCGGCGGCTCGAAGGTGTATTTGAAGGAGGTCGCCAAGATTGTGGAGGTTCAATCAGCCGCGTCGCTCCAGCGCGAGAGTCAGAGCCAGCTGCTGAAGGTAACGGCCAAAATTAACGCCGAGGATAAGCAGGGCGTCAGCATGAAGGTGTCCCGCGAGCTTGCCTCCCTGCAGCTGCCGGATGGCGTGCAGCGCGAGGTGAAGGGGGTTTCCTCGGACATTAACGAGAGCTTCTCGCAATTGTATCTGGCTATGGCAGTAGCGGTAGCCGTCGTTTATTTGATTATGGTGCTTGCATTTGGCAATGCCTCAGCGCCGTTTGCCATCTTGTTCTCCCTGCCGCTTGCGGCCATTGGCGGTCTGCTCGGCCTGGTCCTTTCCGGGGAAGCGCTTAGCGTGACCTCGATGATCGGATTTATGATGCTTATCGGGATTGTCGTTACGAACGCGATTGTGCTTATCGACCGCGCGCAGCAGCTCCGTGAGGAAGGCTATACGGTCCGCGAGGCGCTGCTGGAGGCCGGCAAGGTTCGTCTGCGCCCGATTATTATGACGGCCGGCGCCACCATTATGGCGCTTATCCCTCTGGCGCTCGGTATTTCGGGAGAGGGCGGACTCATCGGAAAAGGGCTTGGCGTTGTCGTTATCGGCGGATTGATTACGTCTACGCTTCTGACACTGGTGGTCGTTCCGATTGTTTATGAATTAATTGAAGGCTTCAAAAACTGGGCGTCTCGCCTGTTTGGCTGGAATAAAAATCACGCCGAGTCCCAGATCGGCACTATGGACGTGTAGAGAACAACGAGGAGGAGGCAATTCAATGAAAAAGGGTAGTACGGAGCTTAGAAATAGAAAATACCGTCCGCTTCATATGCTTGCTGTAGTTACGGTTGCCGCTGTCGTTGCGGCCGGATGCTCGGGTCCGGGGGGAGCGAATGGACCGGCGGAAGCCCAATTGTCGGTAAGAGCAGTGAAGACAGAACCGGTTACGAAAAAAAGCATCGGCGCGCCGATTGAGCAGGTCGCCGAGTTCACCTCCATGAACACGCTGGATGTCATTCCTAGAGTGAGCGGAGAGGTTGTCGAGGTGCTGAAATCCAAAGGCGATTATGTAGAAAAAGGGGACGTGCTGTTCCGGATTGACAGCAGGGATGCCGAATCCTCCCGGGCCAAGAATGAATTGTCGCTGCAAAGCGCGCAGCAAAATTTGAAGAAGGCCAAGGAGGATCAGGTCAATAACCGCAAAGACCTGGTTCATTCGGTAGAAACAGCGGCAACGGCTTTGTCCAATGCCGAGCAGGATTATAACAAGCTCCGCAACGAATTCGATGCGGGATCGGTAACAGAGCATGAGGTGGATCAGGGCAAGCAGAAGGTGGAGGCGGCGAAGCGAAGCCTGGAATCCGCTCAGAACAAGCTGGCTGCCAATGACAGCACCAACGCCATTGTGACGTATGAGACGCAGGCCGAGTCGGCCAAGGTGTCACTCGAGGATTCTCAGCGCAGCCTGGAAAATTATAGTGTAAGGGCGCCGGTTAGCGGCATACTTACAGATTTTACCGCTGTCGGCGGGAAAACGGTCTCAGCCAGCGCCAAGGTTGGACAAGTACAGCAGGTGGACCCGCTCAAAATTAAAACCGAGCTCACCGAATCAAATTATCAGCTTGTGAAAAACAAACAAGAGCTTGTATACTATAATCCAGATACACCGGATAACAAGCAAATGGCCAAGCTTAGTTACCTGGCGCCAATCATCAGTGCCGAAACCAAAACCTATACCTTGGAGCTGGAGGTCGCTAACACAGATCACCAGCTGAAGCCCGGCACCCGTGTCATGGTGCAGCTCAACACAGAAGCTGAGCAGCAGGTTGTTGTCGTGCCGACATTAAGCATTGTGCGCGAGGATAACAACACCTATGTTTTTGTGCTGGAGGGCGACCACTACACGAAACGCAAAGTGAAGCTGGGCCGTATTAACGGATCCTACCAGGAAATTCTGGATGGTGTGAAGGAAGGCGAGCAGCTGGTAACAACGGGGCAAAATCAGTTAAAAGACGGGCAGAAGGTCGAAGCTGCAACACAATCCCCATCTTCTGCGTCTGAGACAAAGAAGAATTAATACATCATGTGAAGCATTCATTTTAGAGCAAGGAGAGGACGCATACATGAAACGATCTTGGAAGACAGGCATTACCGCTATCGCACTGGGCACAATGCTTTTGCAGGGAGCACTTCCGGCCCTGGCCGCGGACAATACCGCTGTCATTGTTGTACCGACAACAGGCTATGATTTAACGTCGGAGATCCGCACTGCTGTGAAAAGCGTTTCTGTCGAATCGGTAGAAGCAGGCTTGCAGCTGTCGGCGACCGTCCGTTTGTACAATGGCGGCACGGCTGTGACACGTGTGCCCGAATATGATATTCAGGTCCGCACAACATCCGGCCTGGTGTATACTTTGAAGGCAAGCACTGGCAATAAAGCGGCACTGCAGCCGAATGAAATCGGCGAGCAGGTTTACAAAACCGTCATTGACAGCAAAGAACAAATCACACTCGATCAGCTTTCCTTCGTGAAGGTCGATTTATACACATACCCCAAAACAGAAACGACACTGCTTGCAATTCCGCTGACGGAATCGCAGGTTTATTATGAAACCGGCGGTACGCCAGGACAGCAGCTCACTGGTGTGGAATGGGGACAAGCATTTGCTATTCCGGGTGTGAACTCCGGGCTAGTTTATTCCACGACCGGAATTTCGGAGCAGAAATCCGCTAATGGTCCGGTTAAAGTGGTTACTGTTCTGGCAGAGAACCCGGGGACAGGCCGCGAGACGGTGCCGGGCTTCCGTATCGATGCGTTGTCCGATCAAAAGTCGTACGACGGTCAAAGAACCGAGCTCGACTCCTTGACTTTGGAGCCGGGGGAGAAAAAGTATATTCACTTTACCATTCCGGTTGAAAACGGCGTAACGATTTCCAACCTGCTTGTTACCACCACCGATACGTTCGTGTCCAGTTCAGAAAAAAGCGTAATCGGAACAGGCAAGCTCCGTGTCGGATTGCCATCCCAGCAGCAAATTGACGGAATTACGCCAAGTGTATATTTCATCGGGACACCGATTCCGTTTGATCCGCTGACGAAGGTGATTGACAACAAAACCCAAGTGTCGCTCATGGAGCTTCACCTGCACGAGAATATAGATTCCGGCTATAAAACAGCCGTGGCAAAATTCAAGCTGACGAACACCAGTGACGTGCCGACACCGTTCCCGTCGTTTCAAACAGAGCTGGACAGCGCAAGCGGCACCAGCTATTCGGGCACACGCCAGTTGAGCGTAGTCTCCACCATGAATCCGGGCTTGAGCTATGTGGTCAGCTATTCCTTCAATCTGCCGAAAACAGAGACCGGGGATAACCTGACGCTGAAATTGATGGATACACAATCAGCGGCGCCTTTCAAAACGGCGATTGCCGCTGTGAAAACAGCGGCTCAGCCGGAAGTTACCGGGGACACGCTGTCGCTGTATCCGTTCAATGTAACGCTTAAGGATGTTGATTTGTCTTACGCAACGCTGGGTACAACACCGCTTACGTATACGTACAACATCACGGTTGATTTGGATATCAAGCAGGAGGAAAACATTGTCGTTGACGATAACTTCTCCAAGCTGAGATTCGAAATGGTGGATAACCTGGGCCGTATTATCGGTTCGACGGACGCTTCCTTTACCGGCAGCAATAAATTGATTAGCGGCAAGCAGAAGCTGACCGCCAATTCCAAAGCAGATGAGCTGACCAAGGTGACGATTAACCTGTATGAGGTTATTCAAACCGCCAACGGGGAAGCGAAGCGTTTTATTAAATCCATTGAAGAGTAATGTAGTGTTTAAAGACCGGGAGCCTGTTTACAGGCTTCCGTTTTTTTTATTCGACCTAAATGAATAACGCCGGGAGTACAGCCGTCCTTCAGCATGGCGGGCACGCCCCCCCGAGGAAAAAATAAGAGTAGACGGCATCGGTTGTTTTCATTATAGTGGGGGTAAGCTGCGGGCTAAAGTCCTGTACAGCATAAGTCGAAGGGCACAGCCGTAAACCTTGCTTTCATTTCAATGCCTGGAATGCTGCGGCAGCCGGCACATCGCTGGCTAACCATTCGTAGACGAATGATCTGCAACGGCCGGACAGGGGGGGACACATGATAACTGAAAACGTGGTCAGCGTCATGATTCCAAGCCTGCGGTATGCACGTTTGGATATGGGGCTGGCGCAGCCCAATATATTGGCTATCCTTATGGCGCTTTTCTGTGCGTTGATTGTCACTTTGCTGCTGATAATCCGCTTTAACAGGCCGCGCAAAATGTATCTGGCCTTCGGCCGGCGATCCCGGACGATACGGGGGGACTCCCAGGACGGGAAGCCGGAGGAGTCTGAAGCGAGCCCGAACCATGTGCTGCAGCGGCTTCGGGAGCAGCCGCACTTGAGCGGAGAGATGTATTCCGCCCAGCTCCAGGAGTATTTCCTCATCAAGCTGCTGCAGGGAGAGCTCGGTCGAAGTGCGATTGCCGAGAAAATCAAACAGGCCGGAGTGTCTGATTGGACGCAGCTGGCGGTCATTGTTTTTCAGACGGACGGTCTGGAGCAGACCCGCTATGAACCGGTGGATGAGGATATCATCTTATTTGCCATGCATAATATTATTTCCGAGGTCATTCCGGACTCCCGGCGGCTGCGTCCTGTGCTGCTAAACCGTGGCGTCGCTGTTTTGGCAGGCGCGCCATCCCAGGAAGAGCAGGCTTTTGCGGCTCAGGTGCTGGAAGAAGCGAAGGCGGTACAGCAGGCCGTCAAGCAGTATTTAGGGCTGAGCGTCAGTGCGGGAGTGAGTCGGGTGTTTCAGGAAATGAAGGATGGCGCTGTGGCATATCGGGGCGCAATAACCGCACTGGAGTATCGGATACGCTGCGGCGGCGGGGTTGTTTTACGGATTGAGGATATGGAGGAGTCGTCCGGCGGACAACCGATTTATCCGAAGCATTTGGAGGTGGAGCTGCTGGAGGCCGTTCAATCCGCGGACCAAGAGCGGTCCGAGGGGGTGCTGAGCGAGTTCATGACGTCCGTTACCGCCGGGCAGGGCGGGAGCTACCGGGACTGCCAGTTGTTTCTGCTGAAGCTGCTGATCAGCCTGATGGATCTGGCGGGCGGGTATGGAACGGGCCATCTGCTGCCGAAGGAGTCTGCATTATTGGAACGCTTTTTTTCCTTTCGATCGGCTGTTGAGATGGAGCAATGGCTGAAAGCCGAAATGATAAGCCCGCTGGTTCGATATCGCGCGCAGCAGGAGGCTAACCAGGATCACCTCCTATCCGATCAGATAAAAAAGCTGATCCACGAAAATTATCATACAGAGCTGACTCTAGAGGCGTGTGCGGCCAGCCTTAATTTCAATCCGGACTATCTGCGTCAGGTGTTCCGCAAACAGACGGGGGAAACCTTCAGCGACTATTTGGCACGGTACCGGTTGAAGATGGCTAAGCAGATGCTGCGGGAAACGGACATGAAAATCACAGAGATTGCCCAGCGTCTGGGCTACAACAATGCACAAAACTTTATTCGCTATTTCCGGAAAATGGAGGGCATTACGCCCGGACAGTACAGAGAGCAGCGCCATTTGTCCTCATGAGGGCCAGTCCTGGCGGTCGTTTGCTTCGATGACTCGGAGCAGGTTTAAGCCTGGTTACAGTCAAGGTAGGCTGTTTTATAGAAGCTGGACCGTGACTGGACACCGAGGCAAGGGGGACAACAGAATAAATTTGTGCTATGATGAAAGCGTTTGCTTTTGATGATGATGACGGTAATTCTGATATCGTCCATTGACGGAGTGGTGGGACGTAGCGCCGGAATTTGAGAAACAGGGGAGAGAAGACCATGACGACGCAATCGATAGACCGTTTCAAGCTGGTGAACCGCCACAATCCGGTCATCCGCGGGGTGGAGCCGCTTGCTCCGCTTGCGGTCGGTAACGGGGAGTTTGCATACAATGTGGATGTTACCGGGATGCAGAGCTTTCCCGAAGCATATGTGACTCCGCTTGGCACCCAATCTCATTGGGGCTGGCATTATTCGGGCGGACGGGGGCTGCATACGGAAGAGGAGCTGAGCCTGCAGCAATTTGAAACCTATGGCCGTCAGGTTGGCTATGCGGTTAGTGACGCAGGACATGAAGAGGCGTATCACTGGCTCCGGCAAAATCCGCACCGTATGCAGCTGGGTCAAGTCGGCTTATCGTTCTTGCTTGCCGATGGGAGCCGGGCCGCGGCGGGGGATTTGAAGCAGCCGGAACAAGCCTTGAGCTTGTGGGAGGGCATGCTGGAAAGCAAATATGAAATTGAGGGGAAGCCGGTTCGAGTATGGACCTGCTGTCATCCGAACACCGATCAGATTGGTATCCGGATTGAGTCGCCGCTGCTTGCAGAGGGACGGATTGCTGTTCGCTTTGATTTCCCGGCCTCTGATGCCGAGTCCAACGAATGGGCGAAGAGTATCTCCTTGAATTGGAATCATGCTAGCGGACACCGGACGCAGCTGGAGCAGACATCACCGGCTTCCGCACGCTGGACACGCCAATTGGATGAGGACGGCTATCAAGTGGCGGCGGTATGGACGCAAGGATACCTGCATCAGGAAAGCGAGCACCGATTTGTGCTGCGTACCGGGGAAAGCTTGTCCGGCCAGCTTAGCGATCAGGCTCACGCCCCGAAGGCTTCGGAAGCTTCTGCTGCTGTATTGGAGCTGTCGTTCGGATTTAGCCCGGGACAAGACCGTGTACTGGAATTGACGACGTTCAACGACATCGCGGCAGCCAGCAAATCGCACTGGGCCCGGTTTTGGACCGAGGGTGGAGCGGTCGACTTCAGCGGCAGCACGGACCCGCGCGCCGTGGAGCTGGAGCGGCGGGTTGTTCTGTCCCAGTTCAATCTGGCGCTGCACAGTGCAGGATCGCTGCCACCGCAGGAGACCGGGCTGATGTACAACAGCTGGTACGGCAAGCCTCATTTGGAGATGCATTGGTGGCACGCGCTTCAGTTCGGTCTCTGGGGGCGAACACAGCTTCTGGAGCGGAGTATGGGCTGGTATAATGAAATATTGCCTGTGGCCAGGCGGCTCGCCGCATCACAGGGCTACTCCGGCGCCCGCTGGCCGAAGATGGTCGGACCGGACGGAGCACAAAGCCCGTCCCCCATTGCGACACTGCTCATCTGGCAGCAGCCGCACCCGATTGTGCTCGCCGAGCTGGTCTACCGCAGCAAGCCGACGGAAGATACGCTGCAGCTGTATGCGGATATCGTACAGGAGAGCGCGGAGTTTATGGCATCGTTCACCGTATGGGATGAAGCTGGTCAACGCTATGTGCTCGGGCCTCCGATGATTCCCGCCCAAGAAAATCATGCTCCGGGCGTTACCTTGAACCCGACCTATGAGCTGGAATACTGGCATTATGCGCTGGAGCTGGCACAGACGTGGCGCGAGCGCAGGGGTCTAAGCCGCGATGCAGGCTGGGCGCATATATGCCGAAATCTTTCCCCGCTGCCTGTTGGCCCGTCAGGTGTGGATGATACGAGGCTGCCGACCGATTCAGAGAATCCGCACGGAGCTGCGGATGACACCGGCTTCGATGCATTCAGCCTTTTTCCGGGAGTGACGGGAGAAGAAGGCCGTGAGGCTTCAGCTTTGGCGGCTCATGATGTAAGTCCGGCTTCCGCCGCTTCTGTCCGTGAAGGGGGAGCGCCTGCCGGAGGCTTAGACCTTCAGGCAGCGCAGGCGAACGCCGAGTCAGCAGCAGAGGCGGCGATCGAAGCGGGATCGGCTTATTCGGATGCCGGGCGGCTGAGCACGGACTCTGTCTATTGGGCACACGAGCGCTGCCCGGAGTCCTTCACCAGATTCAATCAGGATCATCCGTCGATGCTGGGCGCGCTTGGAATGCTGCCCGGTGCGCTGGTTGACTTGGAGACGATGCGCCGCACTTTGCAAACGGTCGTCCGTTTCTGGCGCTGGGACACTTCGTGGGGCTGGGATTTCCCAATGGCGGCTATGACGGCCGCGCGGCTCGGTGAGCCGGAGCAAGCGGTGGACCTGCTCCTGATGGATCAGGTCAAAAATAAATATTTGCCGAACGGACATAACTATCAGCGTCCGGGCCTGACCAGCTACTTGCCTGGAAACGGCGGGCTGCTCATTGCTGTGGCGATGATGGCTTGCGGCTGGGGCACGGAAAGCACCGGCAGCCATCCATCAAGCGGCGCTGCAGCGGACAACCGGGTAAATGGCGGACACGCGGGGGAGCGGCTTCCCCATGCTCCGGGATTTCCGCAGGATGGTTCATGGGTTGTTCGCTGGGAAGGGCTGTCACCGCTGGATTGATTCTACGGGGCGCGAAGAGCAAATTCCGGCAATACCTCCTATCAGCATAACTATACAAAAATCACCCGTCCTTTTGCAGCGCTGGCTGCGGAAGGGCCGGGTGATTTTCATTTCGCACCGCGTCTGGGTCCGGTGCTTCGCTGCATGACGGCTGGCTGGATGCTTACCTTGGGAGCGGCGGCACACTACAGAAGCTTGATTTCTTCCTCTTTGCGCTCAGCTTCCGGCTCCTCGGCAATTCCCCTTGTGGAATTGCGGAATTCCCGCAGCGTATCGCCAAAGGCGCGTCCAAGCTGCGGCAGCTTGGAAGGCCCGAACACGATCAGCGCAATGAGCAAAATAATCGCCAGGCCGGATACCCCAATGTTGTTGAACATGGTTTTGTTCACCTCCTTCTGCTTGCGGGCTGAGAGGCTAGGCCTCCGGTTCAGTTCTGACGATTAAGCGTTCCTCCGCTTCCGTCTGATCCGGATGAGGCGGAAGCGCCCGGCTGGACACCAGAACACCGATCTCGAACAGTACAATGAGCGGTACAGTCACGGACAGATGCGAGATGAAATCCGGCGGAGAAATGCAGGAGCCGATAATCGCGAGCGCTACATAGGCATACTTGCGGACCTTCTTCAGCCTGTCAGGCGTCAGAAGACCGACTCGGGTCAGAAAGAGCAGCACAACCGGCAGCTCAAAGGCAACGGCCATAGGCACCAGCACATCAAACAGGAACGAGAAATACCGATCGATGCCGTACGTTTCTACCGCGCCAATGCTCTGATTCATCTGCTTCATGAACCGCAGCATCATCGGGAATACAGCGAAGTAGCCGAAGCACAATCCGGCCAGAAACAGGACGAACGATACCGGCACAAGCGGCAGCGCACTCCGTGCTTCCCGGTCGGTCAGTCCCGGCTTCACGAAGGCCCATACATGGTACAGCAGCACCGGAAGGGTAAACAGCAGGCCGAACAGGAAGGCGCATTTCATGTAGATGAACAGCCCGTCTGTAAATGAGAACACGTTCCACTGCACGCCGTCGGCTGTAGGCATCGATTTCATCCGCAGCAGCAGCTGCGGGGAGACGTATAAGCCAAGACACAGCGTAGCTATAAACCAGCCGGCTACAATGAGCAGCCTGTGCCGCACCTCGGTTAAGTGGAGAATTAAATCCTCTTGGTCCATTTGACCACCTGCTTTGCACTTGCTAAACGCAGCGCGGCTGCTGGAGCGGCCGGAAAAGGTCCAGGTCCTGGCATCCGCGCTTCGTCTGCCGCTGAATCAGGACAACCGGAGCCGCCTCCTTTACGGCTAAAGGACGGAGCCGCTGCCCTGCTTTAAATACTTGGCTATCCCTTCCGCCCCCCGGTAAGCCAAAGCTCCGACGGTAGCAGTCGGATTATAGCCGCTGTTGTGGGCAAACGCGGATGCGCCGATGACAAAGACGTTTTCCGCATCCCACATTTGCAGGTACGAATTGACGGCGGAGGTGGAGGGATCGGCCCCCATCACAACACCACCGGTATTGTGCGTCGATTGATACGGGACAATGTTATAGGGCTTGAGCTGATCGGAGGAGCCGATGGTGGTCGGCTTCATCTCGGTCATAATTTCCTTCGCCTTCACCGCCATGAATTTCACCATTTCCCGATCCTGGTCCTCGAAATCGTATGTAATCCGCACAAGCGGCAGGCCGTAAGCATCCTTATACGTCGGGTCCAGGTCCAGATAATGGTGGCGGAACGGCATGTTGGACCCCTGGTTGGATACAGTTACCACACGATTAGCATAGAACAGCGATTTTTTCTTGAAATCCGCTCCCCAGGATGGCGTTCCCGCCGGTACGGAGTTGGATGAGATCGGCCGCTGGCCGGTTTGGAAAATACGAATGCCCGCCCCGTGGATGAAATTCAGATTGGAATGGTCGAAGTTATCCCCGTTGAAATCGGGAATCTCCATCCCCAGAGCCCCGGCCCCGGCAAACAGGTTGAACTCCTTATCATCAAAAAATCCGGTGGCCTGTCCGCCCTGCACCTGATAGCAGTAGTTTCTTCCGATTACGCCTTGCCCTGTTGCCGGGTCATAAGGCTTGCCCAGCTTGGAGGTCAGCAGCAGACGGACGTTGTTGAACAAATAGCTGGCCATCACGACAATGTCAGCAGGCTGCTCGAATTCCTCTCCCGTCACGGTGTTTACATATTTGACGCCGGAGGCCTTCTTGCCATCGTTAAGGATGGAGGTGACGAAGGAGTAGGGGCGCATTTCCAGGTTGCCGGTTTTTTGGGCGACGGGCAGCACGGTGACTACCGGGTCGGATTTGGCGCCGTATTCGCACCCGAACCGTTCGCAGTAGCCGCAATATTGACAGGGTGCCCGTGAGATGCCGTCCGGGTTCGTATACGGCTGGGACAGGTTGGCCGATGGCGACATGTAAGGATGGTAGCCGAGCTTTTTGGTTGCATCCTCAAACAGCTTCAGCACGGGGGTCTGAACCATCGCCGGTGTCGGATACGGGCTGGATCGCTTGCCCAGCAGCTCAGTCGGCTCATCGCCGCCCGAAATGCCGGCCATTTTTTCAAACTTGTCGAAGTAAGGCTCCAGCTCGTCATAGGTGATTCCCCAGTCCTGGATGGTCATGCCCTCCGGAATTTTGGCCTTGCCGTAGCGCTCCACGGTTTTGCTGTAAATTTGAAAATCGTAAGGCAGAAACCGCAGGGTTTGGCCGTTCCAATGAACTCCGGCCCCGCCGACGCCCTCACCCAGCAGGAAGGAGCCGTATTCCCGCATCGGAAGCGCTTGAAGCTTCTCTGTATTGCGGAATGTAATGGTTTCTTTGGATAAGTCCTGCATCAACTCGTACCGCTGGGCATAACGCAGTTCATCGTGGACCATATAATAGTCCTTGGTCTCCCTCGGCTTGCCGCGTTCCAGCCCGACAACTTTTATTCCCTGTTTGGTCAGCTCGGCGGCGATAATCCCGCCTACCCAGCCCATCCCGACGATGACGACAGGGACCTTTGGCATTCTGGTGGCCATATGGATGGCTCCTTTCGGTTAAATTAATGTCCGGCTAAATGCTCATGGAGACTCTTGGGCTCAACGACTGTGAAGTCCTTGTCGATGATGGCGGTATAGCTCATTTGATTGCCCGGGTATTTACGCATTTTCCAGCCCTGCATATTCAGATTGCCGCCGTACATCGGGTCGGAATAGGCCCCTTCAATCGTCATCTGCCGCAGCAGGTTAAAGAAGGTTTTCGTCGTTATCTCGCTGATGACGACCTGCTCCCCTTTTTCCAGCATTTTCAAAATCTCATCCTGCTCCTCACCGGATAATTCCGGGAACGGCTTGCCGTACTTGGATTTGCTAACATCCTGCATGGCCTGCAGCCCCATCGTAAACAGCTCATGCCGCTTGATGGAAGCATACTCGCCTTGTGTTGTTTCGCCCTTGCCGAACGGTCCCATCCGGTATTCCTTGGCGTTCAAGCCCCATGGACTGGCAAGCTGATGGTCGATGTAAAATGCGACGCCGAGCAGCTTGGCACCGGGGCCGTTCTCGTCCTCCGGATAAATCCGCTCTACTGCCGCTTCGGTCACCGTAAACTGCTCCTGATTGAAAAACATCAATGCTTGATTATATTGCGGAGCGGTCCCGGTTCCTCCCGGAGCCGGTGTTTGCTGAGGCGTCTCGGGGGCGGCTGTTTTACGCGGCCATACTCCGCCGATGACCCCGCCTACGATAGCTCCGCCAATGGCGGTGCCGGAATACTTCAGAAAGCGGCGCCGTGAATCGTCCTGCGGCTGATTCCTATGTTGGTCACTCATCCATACTCATCCCTTTGCTTCATAATGATGAAACCACGGTGTATTGGCGGGTTTGAAACGTAGTATGTAACAAAATTGGAGTTTTATGTCTTGATTATGAAATAGAATGAAAACGGGCAAAGGGTGCGATTTGAATGAAAGGAAAAAAGACGGGATAAGCTAAGACGGATAAAACGCAAGGAAAACGGATTGTCAGCTGCAATTTGCAGCTGCGGTCCTTTTACTATGAGGAGGATGGTTTTAACGATGCGAAAATGGATGACCTGTACTGCGGCCGCGCTTATGGTCGTTTCCGCAGTCTCCATCACGGCCTGCACCAAAAAAGAAGCGGCTCCCACTCCTAGCCCTACCGCTAATCCCGGCACGGCAACGAGCCCTGTCCCCAGTCCGGGCACGACAACAAGTCCGGCTGCCAGCCCGGGCGCGACAGCGGGCGGAAACGGCGAGGCCTTGTACAAAGCCAACTGTATCGGCTGTCATGCTGCCAATTTGGAGGGCGGGGTCGGCCCGAGTCTGCAAAAGGTCGGGGGCAAATACAGCAAGGACCAAATCGTCACCCTGATTTCCAACGGGAAGGGCGCCATGCCGGGATTTAAAGGCAGGCTGTCCGACGGGGATATCAGCACACTGGCCGATTGGCTCGCTGCGAAGAAATAACTTTATCGGATACGGCTGACTCACCAATGGAAAAAAGACAGATACAGAAAACCACCGCACGCCGGAAGCAGCGCGCGGTGGTTTTCTGTATCTGTCTGAAGAGGCCGCCCCGAGCGGCCGGCTGGAGCAGCGGACGGGGCCGCGTGTCAGCAACGGCATGCGGCTTCACCGGCTCATGAAGGAGCGGTGCAGGAGCCGGCGGTCTATCTACAAATCCTCAGCGCCGATACGTTCCTTTCCGTTGTACCGCTGGCGGTAGGCGCGGGGGGACATGCCGACGGTCCGTTTGAACATTTTGGAGAAGAGCAGCGGGTCTAAGTAGCCGACCGAGCGGGCGATTTCCGCAACGGTCAGCATGCTATGCCTGATCAGCTCGCAGGCTTGATTCATACGGTGCTGCAGCAGGAACGCCTGCGGAGATTGACCGGTAATTTCCTTGAACAGCGTGGATAAATATTTCCGATCGATGCCGACCAGCTCGGCCAAATCGCCGATGCTGATTTTTTCCGCGTAGTGCATATGAATAAATTCCATCGCCTGGGCCACATAAATGGCCTTGGGGTGAGTTGACGCGCCGGCGGAGGTCGGCTCCGCGTTGTGCGGCCCCATATCGACCAGCTCGCCCAGAAACCGGTAAAGCAGGCTTTGAAAGCGAAGGTCGCGGCTTTTTTCACTGCCCTGGATTTTGACCGCCTGATCAAACAAGGTTTCGAACCAAACGTTCCCCCGCGCATGAAAAATCGGATGAGCCAATAAGCCGGTCCGGCTGACCTGCTCCTCCGCCTGCTCCCCGCCGAAAGCAATCCAGGAATACGTCCACGGATCGCTTTTGTCCGCTTGGTAGAAGGCGACCTGTCCCGGGACAATCAGGAAGCCTTGGCCTGCGCGCAGTGTATAGGTCCTATCGCCGAGCTGGGCACTGCCTGCGCCCCGGTGGACATAATGGAATTTGAAGTGATCGCGGATGCCCGGACCCCAGAAATGGCCGGGGGCGCAGTCCTCCTGGCCTGCGTAGTAGAAACGGAGATCCCCCGAGCTTTTGGCGGCCCCTTCCCATGTAATGTATCGTCTGACGCTCATAATACGCTACCGTCCTCTTGCCTGAATTTGAAGACATTATACCATGTAACGCAAACCTGAGAACATAATGAAACGATTCTTGTTATGATAAACTAGGTAAGAAAGATGACTGAGGAGGAAGAGATTATGACATATGCAGCGAACCCAGGACGTTATGCCGACATGATCTATAACCGTACCGGAACAAGCGGGCTTAAGCTTCCGGCTGTATCTCTGGGCCTGTGGCACAATTTCGGCGATCAGGACTTGTATGAGAATGGACGGAATATGGTACGCCGTTCATTCGATTTGGGGATTACGCATTTTGACCTTGCCAATAACTACGGACCGCCCCCGGGATCGGCAGAGGAAAATTTCGGACGTCTGCTGAAGCAGGACCTGGCGCCGTACCGTGATGAGCTGATTATCTCGACCAAAGCCGGCTATCGCATGTGGGAAGGGCCTTACGGGGAATGGGGCAGCCGGAAATATGTATTGTCCAGCCTGGATCAAAGCCTGAGACGGATGGGGCTTGACTATGTTGATATTTTCTACTCGCACCGCTTCGATCCGAATACGCCGCTGGAGGAAACGATGGGCGCGCTGGATCATGCTGTACGGCAAGGAAAAGCGCTTTATGTCGGCATCTCCAATTACGGTCCGGAGCAGACGCGCGAGGCCGCAGCGATTCTGAAGCGTCTGGGCACGCCTTGCCTCATCCATCAAATGAGTTACTCTATGCTGAACCGTACGCTGGAAGAAGGGCTGCAGCAGGTGCTGGAGGAAGAAGGGATCGGTTCAATCGCGTTCAGCCCGCTGGCCAAGGGCAAGCTGACGGACCGCTACTTGAACGGTATTCCTGCCGATTCCCGCGCAGCTGGAAGCAGCGTCTTCCTGAATACATCCGAGATTACAGAAGATATGCTGTCCCGGGTCCGCAAGCTGCAAAAGATCGCTCAGGATCGCGGGCAGACCATTGCCCAGCTTGCTCTTGCCTGGGCGTTGCATGTGGGCCGACTGAGCTCCGTGCTGATCGGGGCCAGCAAGGTCAGCCAAATTGATGACAATGTGGCTGCCTTGAACAATGTCAGCTTTAGCGCTGATGAGCTGGCAGCGATTGAACATATTTTGCGGTAAAAGCGCGTGATTCTCAGCCTGGTGTCATGCAGCGAAGCAGCACGTGCTCGCCGTGACAAAGGCAAAGCGAATCTCAAAAGGCATGTCCATTACCGATGTTCGGCTGAACATGGGGAGGACACGCCTTTTTTCTATCCTTATTTGCCCGGGATGCGCAGGCGCTTGGAAGGCTTGCGGGGGAGCAGCCGGAAGGACAAGCCTTTGAACAGGCTGAAACGCAGCAATATCGCGGGATCAGGCTCAATAACGGCGTGTGTCAGCCGGGCGACCCACGGCTGGACCAGCAGCAGCGTCAGCACAACAGCCGCCGGAAGCAGCACCGAAAGAGGAAGCAGGCGCTGTGCAAGCGTATATGCTCCGGCAGCCGACAGCAGCTTGATGGCCAGCCCGTGCAGCAAAAATACATACACGGAGCGCTTGCCCCAGTCTGTGATTCGGCTGTCCCGGTCCGTTTGCAGCATCAGAAAAGCGCAACCAGCGCTTGCCTCCAGGCCGTAAATGCCAAGGCGGTATATTCCGGCGTACCATTCCGGCCGCTGCAAGCCGGCATTGGTAATGCTGCCAAGCAGCCATCCGATATCCAGCCGAAGCGGGGATGAAGCCAGGACAGCAAGCAGGGCGGCCAGCCAGAGGGCTGCGCCTATTTTAACCGCCGGACTGCGGGCCAGCTTCCGAAGCTTCTCCACGGGACAATAATAGCCTGCGACAAAAAAAGGGAAAAAGACAAACGTACGCGACAGGCTGAGCCAGAAGCCATCCACCGGCAAATAGCCTGCCAGCACGCCCAGTGCGACAGCAAGCACGAGCGGATGCTTGAAGCGGACGAACAGGAGCAGCAGCAGCTTCCAGCACACATGGCTGAACAGAAACCACAGCATCCAATATGGCGCCCAGAAGGAATAGATCGTGCCGGAGGTTTGAAAAAACATCCAGTCCAACACCGCATACAGCGTTTGGAAGATGACATATTGGCAGCCGATTTTGACAATGACGCCCCAGCGGTCAGGGTTCTCCGGGAAGCGTCTGGAGAAGAAGCCGGTCACCAGCACAAAAACAGGAATATGGAACGTAAAAATGGTGAAGCCGACAGCATAGGTTCCCGCATCGGACGTGAGGACGGGAAGCAGCAAATTGCCAAGCACAACCAGAAAAATCAAATAAAACCGCGTGTTGAGAAAGAACACTTCATTTCTGTCGGTAACCGGGGTTGTCATTTGCATTCCAGCTTTCCGGGGGATAAGTAGTGCAGAGCCGCAAGCGGCTGAAGATGTTGCTGAAGCAGCTCCATGTATACAATAAGCATACATCCGAAGCCTGCAGGAATAAGTGATTTTTTTCACAACTCTGCTTGTAATTATGATGATCCAGTCAGGGCTGTCAGCAGCACCCGAGCAGATTCCCATTTTCCCCCGGCATTCTTTTTACGCATTTCCCGAAAACTCATGCAGCAGGTGTGCGAAACATCACATAGAAATCGAAAGGAAAGAAGTACAATTAAATCAAGAAAAACAGTCATAAACAGAACTAAACAAGCGTTGATTCAAACATGAAAGATGAGATGGATTCAAATACCATGGTGGAGGGACCATTTATGCAGCTGAAGCACATGCATCCGGCAGAGCAGCTTTTGATGATGATGGAACGGATTTACGGGTACGGCATGACAACAACGTCCGGCGGAAACTTATCCGTCCGGGATGAGAAGGGGAACATCTGGATTACCCCGGCAGGTGTGGACAAAGGGGCGCTTACCCGCGAAGACATGGTTTGCGTTCTGGCTGACGGAACGGTCGTCGGCTTGAATAAGCCGTCCAGCGAATTCCCGTTTCATCAGCTGATTTACCGCGCGCGCCCGGACCTTCAAGCGGTTATTCATGCGCATCCGCCTGCATTGGTCGCGTTCAGCATCGTGCGCCGTATACCGGATTTATCGATACTGCCCAATGATTATTACATCTGCGGAGAGGTCGGGATGGCGGAATACGCGCTTCCCGGAAGCGTTCAATTGGGGGACAATATCGCTTCTGTATTTGCGCGAGGCATCAATACCGTCATGCTGGAAAACCACGGAGTTGTCGTCGGGGGCCTGGACTTGTTCGAGGCGTTCAAGCGGTTCGAGACCTTTGATTTTTGCGCCAGACTGGAAATTAAAGCCCATCGTTTAGGGCAGCCGGTTTCGGTGGCGGTTGACAGAACAGGCCTGAAGCAAAATGCGGAGCTGGAGGAATTCAGCCCGGCCGGAGTGGAAGACCAGGAGAAGGCACTGCGTCAAGAAATGTGCAAGCTGATTCGGCGGGCGTATGAGCAGCGTCTGTTTACCAGCACACAGGGAACGTTCTCGCAAAGGCTGGACGGCAATTCCTTCCTGATTACGCCGTTTGATGAGGATCGCAACTATTTGGAGCCGCAGGATTTGGTCGCCATTCGCGGCGGGCGGAAGGAGGCTGGCAAAACACCAAGCCGCTCGGTGCTGCTGCATCAGCATATTTATGAAACCCAGCCCCATGTGAACTCGGTTCTCATCGCCCATCCGCCAAGCATCATGGCATTTGCCGTTACGGATGCGCCGTTTGATTCGAGAATCATTCCGGAGAGCTATATTTTGCTGCGGAACATCCCGAAGCTGCCCTATGGGACGACGTTCCTGGAGCCGAAGCAGATCGCCGCAGCGCTCACGAAGGATACCCCGATTGTGCTGGCTCATAACGATTGCGTCATCGTCACCGGCGGCAGCCTGCTGCAGGCGTTCGATCGGCTGGAGGTGGCGGAGTACAGCGCCAAGGCTATCATATCGGCCCGGTGCTTGGGAGACATCGTCCCGATTCATCATGACAAAATTCAGGAAATTCATGTCGCCTTCAAATTGTAATCCGGATTGGCGTGGTCATTCTTGAAAAAAGCTGCGCCTGTGATTTTCATCATATTCCTGCTCTTGTGAAAAAAGTAACATGGAGTTGTAAGGATGGTATCCTATAAGGGAGGCGATGGGATGGCGATGCGAGCGAATGTAGTGAAGGTGGAGGCAGGCTCTGCAGAAGAGCAGGTAAACCGTCTGGCGGCGGAGGCCAAAAAAGCGCAGCAGGCCTTTATGGAGCTGGATCAGGCGCAAATCGATCATATTGTGCAGCAGATGGCGCTGGCCGGCCTCGATCAGCATATGGTACTGGCCAGGATGGCCGTGGAAGAGACCGGCCGGGGTGTGTATGAGGACAAAATTACGAAAAATTTGTTCGCGACGGAGTACATCTACCACAGCATCAAGTATGACAAAACGGTTGGAATTGTTGAGGAGAATGCCTATGAAAGCTACCGTAAGGTTGCCGAGCCTGTCGGTGTCATAGCCGGGGTTACTCCGGTCACGAACCCGACGTCCACCACGATGTTCAAGGCACTGATTGCGGTCAAAACCCGGAATCCCATCGTCTTCGCCTTCCATCCGTCCGCACAGCAGTGCAGTGTCGCTGCGGCGAGTACACTGCGGGAAGCGGCCCGGAAGGCGGGAGCGCCGGAGGCGTGCATTCAGTGGATTGAGAATCCTTCGGTGGAGGCAACCCAGCTGCTGATGAACCATCCAGACGTGTCTCTGGTGCTGGCCACCGGCGGTTCTTCCATGGTGAAGGCGGCCTACAGCACAGGCAAGCCTGCGCTTGGCGTCGGACCCGGCAATGTCCCGTGCTTTATTGAACGAAGCGCTGATTTGAAGCAGGCGGTAACCGACCTGATTTTGTCGAAGACCTTCGATAACGGGATGATTTGCGCATCCGAGCAGGCGGTCATTCTGGAAGAAGCTATCTATAACGAAGCCAAAAAGCTGATGAAGGATCAAGGCTGTTACTTTTTAAATGAAGAAGAAACGAATGCAGTTTCCCGGCTCGTCATCCATCCTGAGAAATGTGCGGTCAATGCGGTCATCGTCGGACAGCCGGCCGTGAAGATTGCCGAACTGGCGGGAGTAACTGTCCCGGCCGATACGAAAATCCTGGTCGCCGAGCTGGCGGGTGTCGGGGAGCAATTCCCGTTGTCAGCCGAGAAGCTGAGTCCGGTGCTGGCCTGCTACAGAGTGAAGAACGGCGAGCAGGGCATTCGCCGGGCGGCCGAAGTGGTTGCTTACGGCGGGATGGGCCACTCCTCCGTGATTCATTCGACGAATCAGGCTGTGATTGACCGGTTTGCGTCAGAGCTGAAGACCGGCCGCGTCATCGTCAACGCGCCTTCTACCCATGGGGCTATCGGCGATATTTACAATACGAATTTGCCGTCCTTGACGCTGGGGTGCGGATCTTACGGACATAACTCGACTACCTCCAACGTTACGGCGGTGAATTTGCTCAATATTAAACGGGTCGCTTACCGGACGGTAAACATGCAGTGGTTTAAAGTGCCGCCGAAGGTATATTTCGAGAAGGGCTCCACGCAGTATCTGGAGAAAATGCCGGATATTTCGCGGGTGCTGATCGTCACGGACGCCGCTATGGTCAAGCTGGGCTATGTAGAGCGGGTGGAATATTACCTGCGCAAGCGAAAAACACCGGTTTCCGTGGAGGTATTCTCCGATGTGGAGCCGGACCCTTCGGTCGACACGGTGGAGCGGGGAACACAGCTGATGGCCTCGTTCAAGCCAGACTGCATTATCGCGCTCGGCGGCGGTTCCCCGATGGATGCGGCCAAGGCGATGTGGCTGTTCTATGAATACCCGGATACGAGCTTCCAATCCCTGAAGCAGAAGTTTATGGACATTCGCAAGCGGGTATACAAGTATCCGCGGCTTGGGCGCAAGGCGAAATTCGTGGCGATTCCGACGACATCGGGAACCGGTTCCGAGGTGACTTCATTTGCGGTCATTACCGACAAGAAGGTTGGCCATACGAAGTATCCGCTGGCGGACTACGAGCTGACTCCTGATGTGGCGATCGTGGACCCGGAATATGTATACACCCTGCCGCAAACCGCAGTGGCTGACACTGGAATGGACGTTCTGACACATGCGATTGAGGCCTATGTCTCCGTTATGGCGAACGATTTTACCGACGGCTTGGCGCTGAAGGCGATACAGCTTGTGTTCCAGAACCTGGAGAAGTCATTCGCCACAGCCGATCCGGCAGCCCGGGAAAAAATGCACAATGCTTCAACCATCGCCGGCATGGCCTTCGCGAACGCCTTCCTGGGGATTAACCACAGCCTGGCGCACAAGTGGGGCGGCGAATTCCATACTGCGCACGGCCGGACCAATGCAATTTTGCTGCCGCACGTTATCCGTTACAATGCGCAGCAGCCGACGAAGTACGCGTCGTTTCCGAAGTATGATCACTTTGTTGCTGACAAGCGCTATGCCGAAATTGCGCGATTCCTTGGCTTCCCGGCCGATACGCCGCAGGAAGGGGTAGCCAGCCTGATTGACGCGATCCGGCAGCTGAATGCCAAGCTCGGCATTCCGGAGAAATTTGCGGATTTGGGCATCGACCCGCAGACGTTTGAAGGCCGGGTCGAGGAGCTGGCGGACCGCGCCTTCGAGGATCAGTGCACCACGGCGAATCCGCGTATGCCGCTAGTGAAGGAGCTTGCGGGGATTTACCGCAAGGCGTTCTACGGGCAATTCGAGTAATCGCGTCTTGTCATAACAACCATGCTGCACCCTGTATAACTTCACTTGGAGGTGTTCACCAGATGGTGATGAAGGAAGAACAAGTAACGAATTCCAATCCGGCGCTTCCGCAATCCGGCAAGGCGCCTTGGCGAAGCTTCAAGCGGGGAGCCTGGCTCAAAAAAATTGATGTCAACTCCTTCATTGAAGCGAATATTACTCCGTATACCGGGAGTGAGGCTTTCCTCGCTCCCCCTACGGAAGCGACATCGGATCTGTGGCTTCAGGTCAGGGAGCTGCTGCGGCAGGAGCGGGAAAAAGGCGGCGTGCTCGATATTGATGTAAACACCGTGTCTACGATTACGTCCCATGCTCCCGGCTATATCGATCAGGCGAAGGAACAAATCGTCGGTGTCCAAACCGACCGTCCGCTCCGCCGCTCCATTCAGCCGTTCGGCGGCATCCGCATGGCCGCAGACGCTTGCGAGGCTTACGGCTATAAGCTGCCGGAGGACATGGATCGCCTGTTTACGGAAATCCGCAAAACGCACAATCAGGGCGTCTTCGACGCATATACGACCGAGATGCGGACCGCCCGCAAAGCCGGAATCATTACCGGTCTTCCTGATGCTTATGGCCGCGGACGTATTATCGGGGATTACCGCCGGGTCGCTCTCTACGGGGTCAACCGCCTGATTGCGGACAAGAAGCAGGATTTGCTGCAGCTGGAGGTCGATACCATCACTGAGGAGGTTATTCGGGCGCGGGAGGAAATTTCGGAGCAAATCCGCAGCCTGGATGAGCTGAAGCGCATGGCGCTTTCGTACGGCTTCGATATTTCCGAGCCGGCGGCTACGGCTAAAGAAGCGGTGCAGTGGCTGTATTTTGCCTATCTTGCTGCCATTAAAGAGCAGAACGGCGCAGCGATGAGCCTGGGGCGCGTGTCCAGCTTCCTGGATGTCTATATCGAACGGGACATCGCCGAGGGCACGCTTACTGAAGCCGAAGCGCAGGAGATTATCGACCACTTCGTCATGAAGCTGCGTATTGTGAAATTTCTGCGGACGCCGGATTATAACGAGCTGTTCAGCGGCGACCCGACTTGGGTGACGGAATCCATCGGCGGCATGGGCCTGAACGGACAAACCCGCGTGACCCGCAGCTCCTTCCGGTTCCTGCATACGCTGTACAATCTCGGTCCGGCGCCGGAGCCGAACTTGACCGTGCTCTGGTCCGACAAGCTTCCGGAAAACTTCAAAAACTATTGTGCCAAGGTTTCCATTGAAACCAGTTCCATTCAGTATGAGAATGACGACCTGATGCGCCCGCACTACGGGGACGACTACGGGATTGCCTGCTGCGTATCCGCGATGCGGATTGGCAAGCAAATGCAGTTTTTCGGGGCGCGTGCGAACTTGGCGAAGGCACTCCTGTATGCCATCAACGGGGGCGTAGACGAGAAGCTGGGTATTCAAGCGGGGCCGGCCATTGCGCCGATTACATCCGAGGTGCTGGATTATAAAGAAGTGAAGGCCAAGTACGACCAGGTGCTGGACTGGCTGGCGCGGCTGTATATGAATACCCTCAACGTAATTCACTATATGCACGATAAATATTGCTACGAACGGATCGAGATGGCGCTGCATGACCGGGAAATTTTGCGTACCATGGCTTGCGGCATCGCCGGCTTGTCCGTGGTCGCCGACAGCTTGAGCGCGATTCAATATGCGAAGGTGAAGCCGATACGCAACGAGAAGGGCATTGCCGTGGATTTTGAAATCGAAGGCGATTATCCGCAGTACGGCAACAACGATGACCGGGTAGACAGCATCGCCGTCGAGCTGGCGGAGTCGTTCATGAACCGTCTGCGCAAGCATCATGCTTATCGGAATGCATTGCCGACGATGTCTGTGCTGACCATTACCTCCAACGTCGTGTACGGCAAAAAAACCGGCAGCACGCCGGACGGTAGACGGGCGGGCGAACCGTTTGCGCCGGGCGCGAACCCGATGCACGGCCGTGACCGCAAAGGAGCGCTCGCTTCTCTGGCTTCTGTAGCCAAAATCCCGTATGAGCAAAGCCTCGACGGTATTTCCAATACGTTCTCCATCGTGCCAAAGGCGCTCGGCAAGGAAGAGAGCACGCGAGTGAAGAACCTCGTATCTCTGCTTGACGGTTACGCTGTCAGCGGCGGTCACCATCTGAATGTCAACGTATTTGAACGCCAGCAGCTGCTTGATGCGATGGAGCATCCGGAGAACTATCCGCAGCTCACCATCCGTGTCTCGGGCTACGCCGTGAACTTCATTAAGCTTACCCGCGAGCAGCAATTGGATGTTATTAACCGCACGTTCCACGGCGCTATCTAAAAAGAAATGAAGGCCAGAAACAAGAAGTCCGGGACTGAGCCGCGTGCTAAGAGACAGGAATACTTGAAGCAGCGGCCTGTTGTCCCTGGATGCAGAAGCCCGAAAGGAGTGTGCCCTCATGAAAGGCCGAATTCATTCCATTGACACCTTCGGAACGGTAGACGGTCCGGGCATTCGCTTTGTGCTGTTCATGCAAGGCTGTGCGCTCCAGTGCGGATTTTGCCATAATCCGGATACTTGGGATACGGCAGGCGGCAGACAGGTTAGCGTGGAGGACATCATCGCTGAGCTGGAGCCGTACTTGCCCTATTACGAGCGTTCCGGCGGGGGCATTACAGTAACCGGCGGGGAGCCGACACTACAGGCCCCGTTCATTGCCCAATTATTTCACGAAATCAAGTCCCGTTTCGGGCTTCATACCACGATTGATTCTTCCGGGTTCTGTGATCCGGAGCATGCCAAGGCGCTGCTGGACGTAACGGATCTGGTGCTGCTCGATTTGAAGCAGATGAACCGGAGCAAGCATGAGGCTCTAACGAGTCAGCCGAACGACCGGATTTTGCGGTTTGCCCGTTACTTGTCGGAGCGGGGCCAGAAGCTGTGGATTCGCCATGTGCTGGTTCCCGGCATTACAGACAGCTATGAGGATTTGCACGCGCTCGGCCGGTTTATTGGCGGACTGAATGGAGTTGACAAAATCGAGCTGCTCCCGTACCACCGGATGGGAGTTTACAAGTGGCAGCAGCTCAACAAGACCTACCCGCTGGAAGGAGTGCCAACCCCTTCCGAGCGTGAGGTGGAACGCGCGCAGCGCATCATTATGGAAGCAGTCCAAGCCGAAGCAGCAGCGGGTATAATAAATACATCAGATTCATTGACGCAGGTGAATTAAGCTGAAAATGAAAGCCCGAGGCCGATTCAGGCTGCGGGCTTTTGGCGCAGGGAATGATGCAGAGCCGCAAGTAAAAAGGCCGCTCCTTGCCCGGCATTAGGTTGTACGGCGGCATGTCGTCCCGTTTCATGGTTTCGTTGCGCCGGGGGCAGCCAGTGATGCAGGACATTCCTTTTAGCGGCACCGTTCATATTCAGTTTTGCAAACAACCAGACAGACACGGCGGTCTATCTGGTCCTGGAAGGAGAAGGATGAATGGATCAAATGCAGCTTCAATTAAAGATGCAGGAAGGAACCTCTGTCTCGATCGGGTTCTTGACTAATCGGCTTCAGCGGTATCTTCGCGATCATGCCGATTTGCGGGAAGCCATCTCTTATATAGAGGATATTATGAAACAAATGTGCAGCCTCGGGGCCCCGGAGGCTGCGCCGATGCTGGGAGAGCTGAAGGCTGCAGCCCTGGGCTTCGTGGCGAAGCTTGAGGAGCATTCCGACTGGGAGGATGGTGAGTTCTTCCCGATGGTGAACCGCTGCTTCGATATCCCGAGCCGCCCGGTGCTGATGACCTCCTTATGGATGCTTGAAAAAGAGCACGAGCTGACCAAGACGTTTTTGGACGGTTATTTTGAGCTGGCGGACAGCTGTTGGACCGGAACCGCCCTTCTGTGGGACGTGTTTGAACGTGCCAAAGACCAGCTGCTGCACGCCTGCCGGCTGGTGAAGGAGCATTTGGAGCTGGAGGAGGGGATACTGCTGCCGTTAGCCGAAGAGGTCGTGTCGATTGAGGCATGGGAGCCGCAGTGAAGCCAAAGAGGCATTCAGCTACCGATCATTATACAGCCCAGCCAGCCCCTGTCCGATCCCGGACAGGGGCTGGCTGGGCTGTGAACGTAAAAAACCGGACAGCCTTCATCGAATGCCAGCTGTCCGGCAGAGCAACATTATTTTTGCACAGCGTCGTAAAGGGCCAGAATCAGAGAGACTGCCTCAGCACGCGTAGCGCTTTCGTTCGGGGCGAACAGGTTGTTATCCCGTCCGTTAATCATGCCGAGCTTATACGCTGCGGAAACTTCAGCTTGCGCCCACTGCGGGATGCTGCTTGCATCCGCAAAGGCGGATACTGCGCTAGCGTCTACATCGAGGCTCAAGGCGCGGACGATCATCACAGCCAGCTCGGCCCGGCTGATGGCGCGGTCAGCCCGGAAGGAGCCGTCTTCATATCCCCCGATAATTCCCGCCTGCACGACAGGAGCAAGATAAGGCTTCACCCATGCGGGAATGCTGTCTTCATCCGAGAAGCTCAGCGCCCCGGCGCCTTGCTCCAGCTTGAGCGCTTTGCTCAGCAGCGTCGTGAACTCCGCGCGATTAATGCTGGCATCCGGACGGAAGCTTCCATCCTCGTAGCCGTTCACAATACCAAGTTCTACGGCGCGCTCGATTTTGGCTTTGGCCCAGTGACTTTGAAGGTCAAGGAGGCTGCCTCCTGCGGAAGGCTGTTGACCCGGTGTTTCGGTTTGCCCGTTGTCTGAAGGCTGAGCCGCTTCAGCTTGAAGGCTGCTGCTGTCAAAGCTGAATTCTGCCTCGTGCGTTACGGCGGCTTTGCCAGAGGCCGCAAGGACAAACTGGGCTGTCACTTTGGTTGTTGCATATTGAATCGGGAAGCGGACGATTCTTTCATTTGAATTGCTGTTGACGGACACCGTTTCCGCATCTGTCCAAGCGCCGTCGGTGCCTGCAATTTTCAGGCTGACCACTTCATCATGGGCGAGAGTTAAAACAACATAGCTCTTTCCGTCCTTCACCTCCAGCTTCGCTGGCTGCTTCACGAACTCGCTTGCGGCAGATGCCTGTGCGGTTCCTTTGGAAAGCAGCGTGTAGCTGATGGAATAGCTTCCAGCCTCCAGTGTTTCCGCTAAGGTTTTGGCGGCTGCGGCAGAGCTGCTGCTTCCGCCGGAGCGGCTTTTGCCACTGCCCGAGCTGGAATCCGTTACCGCTACCAGTGTAAGCTCAGGGAAATCAATTTCAAAGGTACGCTCGGTTTGCGCGGAATCCAGCAATCCGAGCACATAAACGGCTGTCCGGTCCGCAACTTCAAAGGTCACGGCTGTTGTGCTGCTGTCGGTACTAAGCACGCGGACGATACCTGCTTGCTTGGCTTCCGTGGTGACATCGAGATCTACCAGCGTCCCGTCCGCTTGCTTCAATTGAACCTTTTTAAACGTAACACCCGCAAGCAGCTTGACGGTTGCCATTTGTTTACCGCCGCTTACGTTGAAGCTCGCTTGGGGAGAAATGAAGTTCAGCAGCGGTGTCCCTGAACCATCCTTAATCGTGTCCGGCAAATTAAAGCTATAATTTGCATTGGCCAGGATGACAGATGCAAGGAAGCTGGAAACCGATTTTTTCAGCGCCGCCGCGGCTGCATCGACCTGTTCTTGTGTTGCGACTGCGCTGGTGGCAACAGCTTCAGCCTCGTTAATAGCTGTTTGCAGGGTGGCTTTGGAGCCTGCAATATACTGCCCGGCTGCCGTTCCTTCAACGGCTGCAGCCAGCTTGGCTTCTGCTGTAGCAATTTGGCTGGCCAGCTCTGTTTTGTCCACAGCAACGA
Organism: Paenibacillus sp. y28; assembly: GCF_037137075.1. Classification (NCBI taxonomy): domain Bacteria; kingdom Bacillati; phylum Bacillota; class Bacilli; order Caryophanales; family Paenibacillaceae; genus Paenibacillus; species Paenibacillus sp. y28. Next base: position 71,849 of record NZ_JBBBNV010000003.1, on the reverse strand, counting down.
CTACCGGCACCGGCGTGCCGAAGCCAAGCTCCACATCGTATTCATGGTCGTAAAGGCCGATTGGTTCAGGCAGAACCCAGTAAATTTTGACCCAGCCGTTCAAGCGGGAATCCAAATCCGGCACTTCAAAACGGACCGTGCGCGTATTGGCAGCAGTGTCTTCACTGACAGTCTCTGTCTCGGTCAGAGCGCCGTTAACCTCGGTTTTAAAGGACTTGATCTCAGCGCTTTGCTTTAAGGAGAGAGAGACGTAGTTCTTGCCGCCGCTCACAGTGAGCTTGCCGCTGTTTTTGTCCACATAATCATACATAACGGAAGGATCGCTGGTGCCTTTTTTGTAGATGGTGTAAGGGATGGTGTAGTCTCCATCCGCAAGCTCCTCCGGTGTTTCAACAATAACAGACGCCTTGAACGTAATCAGAGCCTGCTGAATGGCCTGCAGCGCTGCCGCAGACTGTTCACTGGTGCCGTCCAGCCGGGAGGCTTCTGCTCCAGCCGCAGCCATGGCTGTTTGCAGAGCGGTTTTTGCAGCAGCAGGGTATTGGCCCGGCTCTGTGCCGGCGACTGCAGTACGATTGAAAGCGGCAGCTTCTGCAAATGCCTGTGAAAGCTCACGATTATCTACACCATTAAAATTCAAACGGATATCATGAGTGTAATCATAGCTTTGTTCCGGGATCACGATATGCACCTTGGCGTCAATCAGCGCGGATAAGCTGTCTACCGGGAATTTGATTACCCGCGTGTTGGCGGCGGAATCCTCGCTTACTACGGTGGAATCAACATACGTTCCGCCGGATTTCACCTGGAATTCTGTTATCGCCGAGCTATCGTTGACCGTCATTGTCGCATACAGCTCGCCGTCAACGGCGGAGATGGTCGCCGGTTTTACGAAATAGCTGTCCGCAGTGGAGAATTCATCTTGCGCAGCATGGACCGCGGAGAAATAAAGCGGATAGGCGGCCGCTGCTTTAAAGCTGGTCAATGCGGTTTGCAAATTCGTATCGGCTGTTGTGATTTGCGGACGGGTTGAAGCCAGATTGGCCGCTGTTGTCCGGGCTGCATCGATCTTGCTTTGCAGTTCTGTCTTGGCGGTCTCAAAGGCTTGGTCATCACCTGATGCCATGGATGCGTCAAGAAGAAGCCGGGCTTCATCCGCCGCTGAATTCAAGGCTTCCAGCAGCGGTGCATTGTAGCTGAGATAAACCTCTTTAGTCTCATTGTCCAGCTTGTATTTCAGGTAGGAAAAGCCCTGCCATTTGGGCAAGTATTGCGTCGTGATGCTGCGTGTAATCTTGGCTTGGTACACCTGCTGCTCGGCGTTCGTCTGCTTCGTTACTGCCTGGGCATGGTAATATTCATTGGAATAGGTTAGCCCTGAAATGCTAAAGGAGCCGTTGGCGCTAGGGGTGGATTGAAGCACCTCGCTGATACTGGCTTGGCCGTCAAATGCGATATTGGCAAGCCAGGCGTCAGATGAACCATAATTTTGAATGAAGACCGTCGTATCCAAAATTTCCGGAAAGTTCGAGGACGGTACGGTCGTAGAGCTCAGAGAATCCAGAACAATCAGCTTTTGCGGTTCAGAAGCAATGTAATAATAATTCTTGTAGGAATTATAATACGTAGCCAGGTCATAGACGGCCTTATCCACCACGGCTTGGGTGGCTTTCGTATTCGCCACCACGGCTTCCGATTGCGCGATCCTGTCGACCAAATACCCTTTTGTTCCCTGTGAGAACTCCCCGGGAGTGACTGGAGCGTACGTGTAGCCGAGCTTGCCTTCCGTTTCCCCGAAATCAACCATGGAATCGACAAACGCTTGAACCACGACAATAAGCCCGCTCAGAATAGATTTGTCCGCAGAATACATAAGGGATTGATAAGTATTCAACGCGGCCAGCAGTTGGTTATAAACGGCTATAACCAGACTTGTATCTGTGGTATTGCCTGAAGCAAGGAAGGCTTCCGCTTCCTGAAGATGAAGGTAAAGCGGCTGCTTGGAGCCGGCCGGATATTCGCCGAGCTCGGTGCCTTCATAGGTATCGGAGTAGACAGTTTGAACGACCGTGACAAGCCCCTGCAGAGCTTGCAAGGTAATCGGCTCAGACCCGCTTCCGCCGTTCTCGCCATCATCATCGTCATCTCCGATCAGAGGCAGCGTGCTCGTATCAATCACCAAACGGACGTTATACCAGTGATCATATTCAAAGTTCTCACCGTAATCCGGTGAATTTTTGATAACGATATGCATTAAAATATCGGGATATTCTTTAATATTCTCAACATCGATGGTGGTAATCAAGCTGCCGGAGCCGTTATCGGCACTGCGGACAGGCAAAGCCTGATAGCCTTCTGTTCCTGTAGCCGGCGGCTTGGTTGTATCCGTAATGACGGCTTTGCTTGCTCCCGGCTTGCGGAAGCCAATGTAATCGAAGTAGCCCCAATATTTGGGAGTAACCTCATGCTCAAATTGCATGACACCATTATTGACGATAAGTTTGCCGGAATTTATAACATACAAGTACGGGTTGGCCGCAGAGGAATCCATCGTGCTTTCTTTGACGTACCGGTAGTTTACCGAATATTCGCCATCCGGCACGGTGACAGCCGCCTCTGCTGTCCTCACGCCAATGTTCAGGGCAGACAAGAGCGAAGACAGAAATATGGCTGCCGAAAGCCAGGCGGCAAGGGATTTCTTTACATGTTGTTTCAACTGTAAGTGCACTCCTTCTTCATTTGGTCTTGGACCAAACGCCAAAACGAAAAGCGGTCGTCAAATGACCACTTTTCGTTTTGGCAATGTTTTATAATTTTACAGATGGAAGCTTAGTTCCAGTGGATAGTCAACGGATAGGTTGCAGCGTGTTGACCAGGAACTTGTACGTTCAGTTGTACGTTGATGTCCGAAGTCGGGTTGGAGTTAGTGAACGTGAATACCGTATTGCCGTTAGCGTCAACATCTTGATCTGCAGCTACAAAAGTGCCGCTGCCGTTGTCAGCGTTCAGGAAGTCGTAGTACTCGCCAGCCAGGGTGATCGTAACGGTTGTGCCAGTTACATCAGCGTCACCAGCGATAAAAGCGTTGACATGGGAGTTGTAAGGGGAAGAAGCATTGCCGTTGTAGTAGAACTGATAGGATTTGGAAGCAGCGGAAGCTGGAACTGCGATTGCAAGAGCAAGTACGAACACGAGCATCATCATCGAAAACGCTTTTTTCATCATGGAATAAACACTCCTTGGATTGGTTTTATTTTTTTGATTTTAGGATGGATTGAACGAAAGCAAATCAACTGCAGCAACAACCTGAGCAAGTAAAACAAGTTAGTAAAACAATTGAACCGACTCCGTTCCTCCCTCCCATGTACATAGGTGCCACAGAAAAAAGCGTGCTATGTAGGATAATGATAATCATTATCAGTCTAGGTGTAAAAAAAATTTCTGCGGCCCGAGGTAGCTGATTAGCGCTAATAAGCAGTACCCCTTCTCTCAGAAAGCCGATAATGTGTGCACCAACTATCGACACCCCTATCTTAGCTTCGGATTCCAAATGGTGTCAATCCCAAATTCCCCCTGTATTTTTGCCTCTTTTTCTGCCAATTTTTATGGGAAAGCCGTTGATTTATCTGGGATGAGACTTGGGCGTTAACATGGCGAAGGAGTAAAAAAATTTATTTTTTCTGTGTGAAAAAAGTGTCAATAAATCGTCACATCTCCAAATTGAAAACGCTTGCAGTGATTGAAAAAAGCTTCGTATTCGCGTCTTCGTCACGCTGCTTTATTCCTTTCGAAAGCTCCGTATCAGGTTGTTTTTACTTCTTAACACCAAAACGAAAAGCGGCAGAGAAGAACCGCTTTTCGTTTTCCGTTTTGATTGACGCCAAATAACAGCAGGCAGCAAAATGAGCTTCAGCCAATAGTCAGCGGACTACGCTTCAAAAAGGAATTACAGCGTTACGCCATCTTTGAAAATGGCGATTTCCCGGTAGCCGTTTCTTTCATTGCTGCAATGCTTTTCTCCGGACGCAACGTCGAGAACGTAAGCCAGCAGCTCTTCGCCAAGCTCGGTTAAGGAGCGATTCTCAAGCAGGCTGCCTGCGTTAAAATCAATCCAGTTGCGCTTGCGCTGGCTCAGCTCCGTATTGGAGGATACCTTGACCGTCGGAACAGGCGCCCCGAGCGGGGTACCCCGGCCGGTTGTGAATAAGATCAGGTGAGCCCCGGCCGCTGTTAACGCGGTGACGGCGACGATATCGTTGCCCGGACCCTCCAGAAGCTGAAGCCCGCCCGGCTGGACCCGTCCTCCGTACGGAATGACATGGACGACGGGACTGGTGCCGCCCTTTTGCGTACAGCCCAGCGATTTTTCCTCCAGCGTCGTAATGCCGCCTTTTTTGTTGCCGGGAGAAGGATTCTCGTAGACGACCTGATTATGCCGGGCGTAATATTCCTTAAAACCGTTGATGAGCTGCACCGTGTCCTCAAAGGTGGATTCATCCCTGCACCGGTTCATCAGGATGGTTTCCGCCCCGAACATCTCCGGAACCTCCGTCAGCACGGTCGTCCCTCCGAAGCCGACAAGCAAATCCGAGCATTGCCCGAGAAGAGGGTTGGCCGTAATGCCGGAGAAGGCGTCCGAGCCGCCGCATTTCAGTCCGATGACAAGCTTCGAGACGGGGCACGGCTCACGCCGGAAGCTTCGGGCATACTCCACAAGCTCGCCTAACAGCTCCAGACCTGCCGCCAGCTCATCCTCGGTTTCCTGAATGGACAAAAATTTCAGGCGACGCTCGTTGACCGGGTCAATCAGCTTCCGGAATTCGCCGATGTTGTTATTCTCGCAGCCGAGCCCCAGGACCAGAACGCCGGCTGCATTCGGATGATTCACCAGACCGGCCAAAATCCGCTGCGTATACAAATGGTCATCCCCCAGCTGTGAACAGCCGTACGGATGGGAGAAGGTGAAGATGCCGTCCGTTAAACCGGCATACGTCTGATTGGCTTCCCGGGCCAGCAGCTCGGCCGTCTTATTGACGCAGCCGACTGTGTTTACGATCCAGATTTCATTGCGTATGCCGACGTCCCCGTTCTCGCGCACGTAGCCCATAAATTCGGGACAGCCCGGGGAGCCGGGAGCAGCCGTCGGCAGCTTCCCGGCAGCTTCCGGCGTGTACTGATACTCCAGCACGCCATCCAGATTGGTTCGCATATTGTGGGTATGCACCCATTCACCGGCTTCAATCCGGGAGGAGGCATGGCCAATGGGAAAGCCATACTTGCATATCATGTCTCCGGGCTCACGGGATCTTAGCGCGATTTTGTGCCCCTTGTCGATGTCCTCCCGGACGGCAAGCACCGTCCCGGCAGGAAGCGTGATCGTATCTCCCGACTTCAGCGGTGCCAGGGCAACGGCAACGTCGTCGGATTCATGAATAAGCGTATATTGCTTCGGGATAGTCATCCAGCCGCACGTCCTTTCGAAATTATTCCCGAATCGTCTGCTTCATTGCTTCCGTTATACCTTCCGCCAGCATAAGTGCCAGCGCGTCTGCAATCCGTTCGGACAAGCCCTCGGTCGCATCCAGATCGACTCCCCAGAACGGCTCATGAGCCAGGACTTGCTTCGCAACGCGGCGCAATGCGGCAGGACTGTTGTCGCAGTCCGACCAAATTTCCCGAAACCGTTCCAGATGCGGCGCATCATCCTGAATTTTATAGCTGCCGCCGTTTCGTTCTCCGTAATGAACTCCATTCTCAAACCGGGCTTCACGATAAAATAAAATGAGTGCCGCCAGCGAGAAGCAGAGGATCGGCGGGAGATTGCCGGTCCGCTGCTTGTATTCCAGCAGGGAGGGCAGAACCCGTGTTTTGAATTTCGAGACCGAGTTTAACGCAATGCTGAGCAGATGATGATGAATGAACGGATTGGCAAAGCGTTCAATAACCGCATTCGCATAGGACTCCAGCTCGTCTCTCGGCAGATCCAGCGTCGGGATAATTTCCTCGAATAGCCCTTTATTCATAAAGGCCGAGATGCATTTATCATCCATGCATTCCTTGACGGTGTCTTTGCCTGCCAGGTAAGCTGCAAGCACTGTCATCGTATGCGCGCCGTTCAGTATCCGCACTTTGCGGGTCCGGTAAGGGGTCATGTTATCGGTCCAGATGACATTCAGTCCGGCCTGGGTCAACGGGAATTCCTCGGCAAGCCGGGTGTCGCCTTCAATGACCCAGAGATGGAACGGCTCCGCGGTATTAAACAAATGGTCGACATACCCGAAACGGGCGGTCAGCTGCTTCATCTCCTCTTTGGGGTAGCCGGTCACAATACGATCGACGAGCGTGTTCAGGAAATGGTTATGATCCAGCCATGCAATGAAATCCTCGCCAAGCCCCCACTGGTTGGCATAGCGGACAATGATTTGCTTCAGCTGTTCCCCGTTGCGTTCGATGAGCTCGCAGGGAAGAATAATGAATGCTTTGGCAGGGTCTCCCTGAAAAGCCTTGAAGCGTTTATGGAGAAATACGGTCAGCTTGCCCGGAAACGAAGCAGGAGGCGCATCATAGTATTGATTTTTGGGATCATAGGCAATGCCCGATTCCGTGGTATTGGATACAATAATGCGCAGGTCCGGGTTTAATGCGCAGTGAAGAAACGCTTTATAATCGTGATATGGATTGATGGCACGGCGGATGGAAGTAATCAAATCGGCTTCATCCACCATTTTGCCCTGCAGCATCCCCCGCAGCAGCAGGGTGTACATTCCGCTCTGCGCATTGATTTGATCGGACAGGCCCTCGGCAATCGGCTGAATAACTACAGCCTGGCCGTCATACAGGCCCTGCTGATTCATGCGGTGAATCATCCAATCCACAAACCCCCGCAAGAAATTCCCTTCTCCGAACTGTAATACCCGTTCCGGATGCTTGGCGCCCGGCTTTTGTTTCATGATCATCATGTGCATCCTCCGTTTCTATGCTGATTAGACATACAGGAACTTCCAAGAACCTTTGACAATTCCTATTGTTGCATGATTCATTGCCAGCGCATGTGAGATTAGTCACAAAGCTGAAGGAATATGAGACGATGAAGAAAACAGCTTTTGTCATGTGATTAATTTCACATACTTACAGGTTTTATCGCGATATACTGTGGGTATCAACAACAACGTTTGAATTTTACTCATTCACGGAGGGATAAATCATGAGACAGCCTGCCACTTATCACCCCTTGTATACGCCTGTTGTGTATCCATTGTACCAGCTGAATGAATGGGTTCAGCGGCTTGAGGAGGAGCATATGCTTCTGAAGGAGCGCCTCGAGGAGCTTCATGTCCGGGCTCAGGCCGTCGGCCTTGACGAGAAGGTCGTGAACTGGGCGGGAGCGCTGCGCGACTTGAAGCAAAGGGCCGCGGCCTTCCGGACGGATTTGGATCAGCACCTGAAATGGGAGGAGGCGCAGCTGTTTCCTCTGATCTCGTGGTATTTTGATGAGGAGCTGGCCCAGTTTACATTAATGAAGCAAGAGCATGAGCTGGCTGAGCAGTTTTTCGACGCTTACTTTGAGCCGGTGGAACGGATTACGAGGCCCGTCAGCCGTCCCGAGGCCCAGGAGCTTGCTTCGTATCTGCTGCAAATGACCGCCGTGATGAGACAGCATTTTGCCCAGGAGGAAGAAATTATCGCGGCGCTGGCCGACCGTTCGAACGGCTTCGGATTTTAACGGGGGGAGAGGTGCTTCTATGGGGTTCGCAAAACCGGACCAAATTGCACTCCATACGGTTCAGGCCGGGTGCCGCAAGGCTTGGCTGCCGCTCCGTACGCAGCTCCTTCTCGGCTTCGCCGCAGGGGTGTATATCTCGCTTGGCTTTCTTCTGGCTATTCGTGTCAGCGCGGGCATGCCGCCTTCCTGGGAGGGCTTCCGGTTCTTCATCGGGGCCGCCGTTTTCCCTATCGGGCTCATTCTTTGTCTGGTGGCGGGCGGGGAGCTGCTTACGGGGAATATGATGGCGGTGCCGTTTGCCGGCTTCGCCGGACAAGTGAGCGGCCGGCAGTGGGCGGCGAATTGGACGGCGATTACTTTAAGCAATTTTGCCGGAGCCATCCTCGTCGCTTATGTATTCGGCCATCTCGGCGGCATGACAGAGCACGGGCCTTATTTGGCCCAGACGCTTGCCCTGACGCATGCCAAGCTGGAGGAGCCGTTCCTGCAGGCCTTCATTTCGGGCATCGGCTGCAATCTTCTCGTCTCCTTGGCGGTGTGGATGAGCTATGGGGCCAAGGACGGCGCCGGTCAGCTGCTTGCCATTTGGTTTCCGACGATGGCGTTTGTAGCCCTCGGCTTCCAGCACATTGTGGCGAATATGTTCCTGATTCCCGCCGCGATCTTTGCCGGGCATGCCACTTGGGGGCAGTATGCCGCCAACTTTGTTCCCGTATTCCTGGGCAACGGCGCCGGCGGCGTGCTGTTTGTAGCGGGCTTGTACCATCTGGCGTATATGCGGCCCAAGCCGGGTGCGGCCGGTACCGAGGCGGAAGCGGGCGCCGCAGATGTGGTCGACCGACCGCCGTCATGCAGCGAAACACCGCGCGCTGGGAGATGCGCGCGGTGCGGAAAGGCGGTAACGCCGGTATACCCGGTCCGCTCCCGGGAGGCCGTCCTTCCGCCCGATTCCTATATCAACTAAATAGAGTGCGAAGACGAAACGTCCCGATTGCGGCAAAGGCAGCAAGCCGCCGGACTGGCTTTGACCAGCTTCCGGCGGCTTGGGGAGGGCAAACGGGCAGTGCGGCGGGGCCGGGCGGATCATCAACAATGAAAAAAGACTAGCTCCTGAAGAACAGGCTAACAGACTGCTCATCCGGCGGGTGATGCATGTCACTGCTAACCGTCAGCTCCTATGTTGTAATGAATCTATACTTTTTGTGAAGATTCAGTGAAGGAGAGGATGAACATGCTTTCAGGAGTGATTTTGGCCGGGGGACCCAACCGGGGAATGAACGGGGAACATAAAGCATTCCTCTTATTGGACCATAGAACGTTAATTGAGCGTCAAATCGGTGAGATGAGAAGGTGCTGTAGCGAGATTATTATCGTCACTAACGATCCGGGACTGTTCCTGAGGGCGGTAGAGCGAGATATACGCATTATAACGGACTATTTTCCCGGCAAAGGACCGCTCAGCGGTATGCATGCAGGCTTAACGCTGGCCCAGAATCCGGCGGTGTGGGTGGTTAGCTGCGACATGCCGTTTATTTCCGCCGCCGCCGCCGTACTGCTGCAGAGCAAGCTGGAGCAAGGCCTGGAGGCCGTGGTTCCGTTTATTGGGCGCAGGCCGCATCCGTTCCACGGCGTGTTCGGCAAATCCGGCGCTCCATCGCTAGCGGCGCTGCTTGAGCAGGAGAAGCCGGTGCCGGAAGACTGGCTGAACAGACTGCACTGGGGCCAGGTGCCGGAGCAGACGTTTCGGGAGCATGGGATTGGCTGCCGGTTTGTCGAAGCTATCGATACACGTGAAGATTACGAGTCGCTCTCGTCCTCCTTCAATTCGCCATCGGTGAAAGCCGAGGAGCTGCGTCTGGAGCTATAGGGGCTTTTGCCGCGGCCTGCGTCAGGGAAAACCCTTAGTGCAGCATCCGTGCTGCGGGCCGAGCTATTCATGCTATTCATGCTATTCATGGGATGAAGGAGCGGGATCGCGCTGCAAGAAGCTTTTCGATGACGGCTGATTCACCGCCTGCAAGAACGATTTTTACCGTTAAATGACCGATTATACCGGTAATCCGCCGCAGAGATGAGCCGGGCCCGGCCCGTATCCGAAGACCGAAGCGCTGCCTGCCCGTGCATAGGCGACTGCTGTTATAGCGGCTGTCATTCTAGAAATGGAGGAATGTAACCATCGTCAGCACAAGCAACTGTTACAGGATGCAGGTTCTGTTATACGGGAAATAAACCTTTGTTATGTGTGATTCTTCTCACATGCTAATAAGGGTTTTTTCCTGTGAAAATCAGGAGATCTCCTGATACTCATGCGCCTTCGAATTTCATACAATAAAACCAGGAAGAAGCACGAAAGGGGCTGGCTGAGATGGCGGCGGTGCACAGTCAAATGAACGGAATTCTTGATTTTATATCGAAGGAAAACTTTGAACGGCTGAAAAGCATCATGTATATCAAGGAAGTCAAGAAAGGAAGTTACTTGTTCTGGGAAGGGGACCTTGCCCAGAAGCTGTATTTCGTCATCTCGGGACGCGTCAGAATTTTGAAAAGCTCGGATACCGGCCGGGATTTGACCATGTACCTGCATCAAAGCGGGGATTTGTTCGGACAAGTGGACCCGTTCCAGGATTCGGTTCATTCCTTCAGCGCGGAGGCTATGGAGGATTCGGAAATCGGGATCATTCAAAGAAAGGATTTGGAGGTGCTGCTGTGGCAGCATGGCGACCTGGCCATTGAATTCATGAAATGGATGGGCCTGATGCACCGCTTGACGCAGACCAAATTCCGGGATTTGATGATGTTCGGCAAGATGGGGGCGCTCTGCTCGCTGCTCATCCGGCTGAGCAATTCTTACGGCACCGCAAGAGAGAAGGAAATCTTCATTGATTTAAAGCTGAGCAATACGGAAATGGCCGATATGATCGGATCGACGAGGGAGAGCGTGAACCGGATGCTGAGCGATTTGCGCAAGGAGAATGTCGTGGAATATCAGGATGGGCATATTCTCATCCGGGATTTGGACTATTTGCGCAATGTGTGTCAATGCGAGAACTGCCCGCGCGAGCTGTGCAGAATGTAGATTACGGCCGGCTGAACTCAGCCGGTTTTTCGTATGCGGTTATCATGCATGATTGAACAAAAGCAAGGTGTGAGAAAAAATACAGCCTGCGCGGCGCGGACTGCGGTATGGTAGAGGAGAAGACAGAGCAGTCCAGCCGCGGCGCAGTCAGACAGGCATCCCGGAATGTGCTGGCGAGAAAGGGGAGAGCTACGGCACACAGGCGTCTGCTTCATGCAGCCGGCAGGACCATGCGTCAGCATATGCGGCATGGCAGCCCGCAAGCGGAACGAAACCGATTTCCGCAGGCCTTCGTTCTCAACCGGGAACAGAATGGCCGGATTTTGCGGGGAGAAATGTGAATTATATCACAAGGAGGCTTGAACAATGATTCTTTCCAGATTCGATCTTTCTAATAAAGTTGCTATTGTAACCGGGGCCAGCACGGGATTGGGACAGGGAATGGCGCTCGGCCTGGCTGAAGCCGGGGCGGATATTGTCGGGGTCGATTATGTAGCGATGCCGGAAACCGAGCTGCAGGTCAGCGCGCGAGGCCGGAAATTTCTCGGAATTCAGGCCGATCTGATGCGCCTTGACCCCATTCAAGGCATTATAGATCAAACGGTCGAGGCCTTCGGGAAGGTGGATATACTGGTGAACAACGCCGGAATCATCCGCAGAGCCGACGCGATTGAATTTACCGAGAAGGACTGGGACGATGTGATGAACATCAACGTCAAAACCGTTTTCTTCTTCGGTCAGGCGGCGGCCAGGCAATTCATCAAGCAGGGGACCGGCGGCAAAATTATTAATATTGCGTCCATGCTGTCCTTTCAGGGCGGCATCCGGGTTCCCTCCTATACAGCCAGCAAAAGCGGCGTCATGGGCATTACCCGGCTGATGGCCAATGAATGGGCGAAGCATGATATTCATGTGAATGCGATTGCCCCGGGGTATATGGCGACCCATAATACCGCGCCGATCCGGGCGGACGAGGATCGCAGCAAGGCGATACTGGACCGGATTCCGGCTGAGCGCTGGGGGCTTCCGGGAGACCTGGCCGGTCCTGTCGTTTTCCTGGCGTCATCAGCTTCCAGCTATGTCAACGGCCATACGCTGGCGGTTGACGGAGGCTGGCTGGCGCGTTAACGCTGCCCCTGCATCGCAGCGGGACGTTTACCGCTTAATGCCGCTGAGCCGCTGCCACCGCCGCTTCGTACCCCAACACGTGCGAATTCCAAGCGCGCGTCTCGGCACGGAGCAGCGGTCTGTCGAACCCGGCGGCGAAGCTTGTCTACTGCATTATTTTCTCCGCTGAAAATACGGGTTCGCCTCTTTCCGGAAAGCCGCCGGGGAGAGGCTATATTTATGCCGGAAAACCCGGTGAAAATACGAATACGTCCCAAAGCCGCACGTCTCGGCGATTTGCTCCAGCGTCATCGTGCTGTACTTCATCCGTTCCACGGCGGCGGCCAGACGAATCTCTAGGGCATGCTGCATGATGGTGACCCCGAAGCAGGCTTTAAACAGGTGAACCGCGCGGGACACGCTCAAGCCGACATGCCCGGCGACATCCTCGATTTTGAACGGCCGGCCGGCGTGCTCCTGGATGTAATTTTTCATGCGGAGCCCGAGAAAAGCTTTTCCTTGGCCCCGGCTTGCCTCCGGTACCCGCAGCGCCCGGTCTACGGTCAGGCAGAAGGCATGCAGCAGGTAGCCCGTCAGCTCCGTGTTTTCCTCCTGTGCCCGCCGTTTCTCCAGGATCATCTGCCGCCATAGGCCGATAAGCCGGTCATCCGGGTCAATACGCGCCAGCTGCGGCTTCGGGGAGGACGCCCACCACCGGTCCAGCCAGCCTCCCTCGGCAAACAGGAAGTAATCCCCGCTCTGAATATCGCCGCCGTTCTCGGCAGCATCGTGCTCCTCTCCGATTCGCAGCTCATAATAGTCTCCCGGCCGGTACAGAAGGAGATCTCCTGCTTCAAGCGGCGTCCATTCGTTGTACACGGTCGCTTGGGCGCGGCCTTCGGTTTGCAGCCGGAACAGGTAGGAGGTGATGCCGTTTTTGTACCCCGTATAATATTTGTCGTTATGAAACGAATAGCCGCACATTAACACTTCGCTTCGTGGCACCTGACAGCAGTCCTCCAATCCCAATCAAATAGTACAGGTACAGTTAGATTTGTTATGTTCATTTTATCGGATTTGGGTTTAAATTGAAATCAGATTGGCTAACGATGAGTATGGAGGTGTCCGCATGGCAAGAAACGTGGGAATCGGGTTGCAGCTGTACACGCTGCGCCAGGAAACAGCGCAGGATTTCAAAGCGACGCTGGCCAAGGTGGCCGCGCTTGGGTATGAGGGAGTTGAGTTCGCGGGCTATGGCGGGCTAAATGCGGGCGAGCTGAAGGAGCTGCTGGATGAGCTGGGGCTTCAGGCCATCGGCAGCCATGTGAGTCTGAAGGCGCTTCGCGAGGATTTGGACGGTCAAATCGAGTATCTGAAAACGATTGGCGGCAAAGTGTTAATCTGCCCCTATGTGGCAGAGGAGGAGCGCCGGCATGAGGCGGATTGGAAAGCGCTGTACGCCTTCCTTGAACAGACCGGTCACACGGTGCGGGAGCGGGGGCTGGCGTTTGCCTACCATAACCATGCGTTTGAGTTTGAGGCCGAGGTGGATGGACAATTTGCCTTTGATGCCATGTACACGTATACAACCCCGGCTGCGGTGCAGGTGGAGCTGGACGTGTGCTGGGTTCAGTATGCCGGGCAGGACCCGCTGGCCTATATACGCCGTTATGCCGGACGTCTGCCGTTATTGCACCTGAAGGATTATCTGCCTCAAGCGCAGGCCGGCCTGGATACGGTTGAGCTGGGCCGCGGCATAGTGGACCTGCAGGCGGTAGCCGAGGCAGCGGTCGAAGCCGGCGTGGAGTGGCTTATCGTGGAGCAGGACAACTGCCCGCGGCCGCCGCTGGACAGCGTGGCGGAAAGCATGGCCTGGCTGCGTGCGAAGGGCTGGAAATAGCGCATTCGCCTACGTAAATTGCCAAGATAAGGAGCGAACGATCATGTCCAAAATAAAAGTGGCTGTTATCGGCTGCGGTTCCATCTCGAAGCACCGCCATATTCCGGAGTATGCCGCCATTCCCGAGGTCGAGCTGGTGGCCTTCTGCGATATCCGGCTGGAACGGGCTCAGGCTTACGCCGGGCAGTACGGCGCCCGTGCTTACTCTAGCTATGAGGAGCTGCTGGCGAAGGAGCAGCTTGATGCGGTGAGCGTATGCACTCCGAATGCACTGCACGCTCCGGTGGCGATAGCGGCTGCTAATGCAGGTGTCCATGTGCTTGTTGAGAAGCCGATGGCCACCACGTCCGACGAGGCGGAAGCGATGATTGAAGCCGCCCGCCGCAATAACGTAGTTCTGATGATTGGACACAACCAGCGCCTGATGCCGCCTCATGTGAAGGCAAAAGAAATTTTGCAGTCCGGGGTGCTGGGCAAGGTGCTGTCCTTCCGCACCTCCTTCGGCCATCCGGGACCGGAGGGCTGGAGCATCGACGGGCGGGACAGCTGGTTTTTCAGGAAAGCGGACGCGGCGATGGGGGCGATGGGGGATCTGGGCGTGCACAAGTCGGACCTTATTCGCTGGCTGCTGGCCGATGAGGTTGCACAGGTCTCAGCCTTTGTCGGCACGGTGGACAAGAAAGACACCGACGTGGACGACAACGCCATTTGCGTGCTGCGTATGAGAAGCGGGGCCATTGGATCGCTTGTGGCCAGCTGGACCTATTACAAGGGCGAAGACAACAGCACGGTGCTTTGGTGCGAGAACGGGGTTATGAAAATCGGGACGCATCCCGAGGATCAGGTCATTGTGGAGCTGACCAACGGCACGGTGGAGCGTTACAAGGTTGGCGCAATCGCGACCAACACCGAGCAGACCTCCAGCGGAGTTATCGATGCCTTCGTTAGCAGTATGTTGACACAAACCCCGCCGTCGATTTCGGGCGAGGAAGGGCTTCGCTCGCTTCAGGTGATTCTGGCCGCCTTTGAAGCCCAAGCGGAAGGCCGGGTTATCAGCCTTTCATAGCGGTCGGCTGTGACGAAGGAAGGGCGGATAACGGCAGCAGGAGCGACTGCTGTTGCTGCAAGGCCCTGCCAACAGGTTCCATTCCTGCAGCAGCTTGCTGTCAGGAGCACGAATGGCTTCACAAGGACCGGTCCGCTTTCATAGCGGGCCGGTCTTCTTTTTTATCCCGCCCGCACATACATTGTACAAAGGACATAGACGAGGCCGCCCGGTAAGGAGGCGGACCTGCACCAGCAGCTGAAGCCGGATGCCGGGGCGTGGAGGGATGCGGGTGTTATTCAAAAAGGGTTGGCGAAGCCGGAAGCCGCGCCGCAGCCGTAAAAAAAGGCTTTGGCTGCTGCTGGGGCTGGTGGCGGCGCTGTTTTTGATTCAGAGCTTTATTTTTGTCGAGCATAACATGAAGGGGCCGCTGATGCATTTGGCCAAGGTGCGCGTGAAGCAAATGGCCACCCAGGCGATAAACCTGGCGATTACAGAACGCATTTCCCAGAGCTCCAATGTAGGCAAGCTTATTGAATGGAAAATGGACAGCTCGGGTAAAATTAACGGCTTCATGCTCAATTATGCGGAGCATATGAAAATTACCTCCGATACGATCAATGTCGTTCAGCAGACGCTGAACCAGGTGGGCGAGGTGCCGGAGCATATTCCGCTCGGCCAAGTATTCGGGAGCGCGATTATCGGCTCCTTCGGCCCCAAGGTTCCGGTGCAGCTGGTGCCGGCGGGGGCGGTGAAGGTGGATTTGGCTACACGCCAGTCCAATGCGGGAATTAATATGATTCTGGTTGAGGTGTATATCCGCATTTTGGCGGAGGTGTCGATTATTATTCCGTTCGATGCCGAGGGGGAGCTGGTGGAGACGGAAATTCCGATTTCGTATGTGCTTGTGGTAGGTGATGTACCGACCTATTATATGGACAATAAGGGCAATCCGGTCGGAGGCTCGCCGGCTTTGCCGCCGGGAATCTCGATCCCGGCTCTGTCTGGCGGGACCGCGGGTGCAGCCGGAAGCAGCGGGAGCGCTGGAAGCACGGACTCGAGGGCCGGATCAGGAGCGGGGAATGGAACCGGCGCCGGAGCGGGCAGCGGCAGTCTGCCTCATGCGCCTCCGGGATCGGGGAGCGGCCAGCCGCCGGCAAGCTTATCGCATGAATTGTCTCCTTGAAAGGGGAAAATCGCTCGGGGCTTAAGCCGGAAATTTGGTGGCTCCATGGGCAAAATAAAGCCTGCGAAGCTGCCGCGTTATGGGCAGCTTCGCAGGCTTTGGCACCTGTGATACAGCGGATAAGCAAGGACTGGCGGATTTAATTTCAGCCGGGTAACTGACTTATTTTACAGACTTGCGGCGCATTTCCTCGCGCTCCCATTTCTTCAAGCTTGGAAAAGGATCGAAGGACCAGTCCATATGACCGTTGTCCCGGTACATGCCGTAGTGCAGATGCGGCGGGAATTTGCCGCTGGTGCCCGGCTTGCCGTAGCCGGAGCTGCCGACCCAGCCGATAACTTGTCCCGGCTTGACAAGGTCGCCCTGCTGCAGCGGCTTGCTGAAGCCGGACAAATGGGCATAGTAGTGGTAGACGTTGGTAATATCCCGTATGCCGATACGCCAGCCGCCGTAATTGTTCCAGCCCATAATTTCGACCATTCCGTAGCAGGCGCTGCGGACAGGCACACCGTGGCCGGCAAAAATATCCGTTCCCTCATGTATGCGGTATCCGCCCCAGCCGCGGGCTGCCCCCCAAGTGCTCCGGTACGAATAATTTGTATTTAGCGGAAGCGGGAAGGCGTGCTCGGATAAATCAAGCGTCCCGAAAGCCTCATACATGCGGGCGAACTGGCCGATTCGCTCTACGCTGCGCGTATTTTGGTAATACTCCCACAAGGCGATGCGGAAATCGTCATCCGGACTTCCGTGCTGGAGCAAGTAGGTGGCCATGGCGGACAGCAGATCCAAATCGTTGTTCCGGTCTGCCAGTCCATCGCCGGAGCCGTCCCGGCCGAGCCCTTCAAAAAACTGAATGGAAGACGGATTCGTGTCCTCGTGATCCGGATTGAGCATGCCTACCCATTGCAGCTCGGGAATATAGATCCCTATCATCCCGGCCCTTGCGGGCCGCTTCTTGGGCTGGGCTGCGTTTAGCGTGCGCTCGTATTGGTCAACGGCGGCCAGCAGAGTCCAGGGGATTCCGGTGACACTGCTGATCTCGTCGAACAGGCTTTTTCGCGCAGCCAATTGCTCCTTCGCGTTTGAAGGCTGTGTCACGCCTGAACCGGACAACGTCCCGGGTCCGGTCTCCTGAATGCCTAAGGCGACCTCAGCTCCGGGATCGTCCGGCCCATCATTCAGGCTTTCTTCTGGTAAAGCAAGCTGATTTTGTCCCGAAAGCAGGTCAGTAGTCCCTTCAGGCAGGGCCTTGGCCGTTTGGCTGAACCGGGAGACCGTATAGCCGTGACCGATCTTGAAGGAAGCCAGCCCGGGATAATCGGCTAATCGATGCTGCAGCGGCGCGGCGGCTGCCAGGCGGCCGTCCAGCCCACGGGAGACATTTTGTACAGGTATGTGCGCTTGCGCCTTGGTGAGCTGGGCGGGAGACATTAAAGCTGTACCTGCTGCCGCAGCGACGACCAGACAACGTACTTTGAAAGGAAGCAACGCCATCACATTTCCTCCTTGGATGCCGCTTTTTGTTAGCTTGTTCAGGAGAATGTAATTTCATGTATGCTCCCGGATTGCAAAAGTGTTATCTCACGTTTGCTTTCCGCATGCGGCGCGGCAGTGCTTCGGAGTCAATCACAGGGCAGTCCGCGATGTATTTTTGTAATAATTTTGATATGATTGCGAAAAAGAAGTGTATTTGAAAAAGGCGTTCTGCTCCGGCGAATGGGGCAGGTGCCGAATTGATTGAATTTATACAGGGAAGAGGAGAGGGAAACATGAGCTTCAATCACTGGGATGAGCATATCGATGACGCGATGCTGCTGCTGCAGGCGAATCTGGATGACATGAATCCGGAGCTGTGCGGATATGTGGGAGAGCTGTTATTTGAGGCGGGGGCCAACGATGTTTATTGGGTTCCGATTATTATGAAAAAAGGCCGTCCCGGCCTAATGCTGAATGTGCTGCTGGATGAAGGGAAGCTGGAGGCGGTCGAAGAGGTCGTGTTCCGGGAGACAACCACGCTCGGTGTACGCTACATGCGGGCCTCCTGCCACCGGCTCGGCCGTGAATTCGTCAAGGTTGCCACGCCTTGGGGAGCTATTTCCGTCAAGGCCGGCTACCACCGGGGACAGCTCGTACAATTCGCGCCCGAATTCAAGGAATGCGAGCAGGCGGCCCGGGTACAGGGAGTACCGCTCAAGCATGTGTATGATGAAGTCCGAAGACGTTTTATGGAGCGGGAGACGAAGTAATACTTGTTTATGTGGAGATGAGGGCCGCATGCAGGGCTTATTCTGATGTTTCTTTTTCTTCAAAAGCCCGGGATGTAGCGCGAATGCCGGCCAAGTAAGTGTCCAGCATCAGCCGCAGGCTTTCATGCAAATCCAGCGGCAGGCCGAAGCCGCCTTTTTGCTCCAGTGAAGTGAAGCCGTGCAGCAGGCTGCGCAGTCCACGGATCGTATGCAAAGCGGAGTCGGTATCCAGCCCATACGCTTGCAGCGCACGCACAAGCAGCTCCAGCAGCTCCGCGCCTGCCTCCTGGACCTCCGGATCGCGCGGATCGGGCGCGCGGAGCGTAGCATCATACAAGCCCGGATGCCGGAGAGCAAAAGCGAAATAAGCCTCGCCGACAGCATGAACGGCTTCGTCTCCGGAATGGCCGACGGCGGCATGCTGAATGGCGGCGGTCAGCCGCTGAATTGAGTAAATGGCCAGCTTCTTGCGCAGGCCGTTCAGCCCGTTGATATGGTTATAAAGGGAAGGGGGGCGAATGGCCAGCTTGTGGGCAAGTGAAGCCAAGGTTACTTCATCTAAGCCGTGAGAATCGGCCAGTTCGGCGGCCGCTTGTAAAATTGAAGGTAAATCAAGGCCTACGCGGGGCATGAGTGCCAGCTCCTTTTGTTACGATTAGGGTAGAAAAATATCGGGCCGTTATCTCGGCTGCAGGGCCAGACGCTGCTCTGCGGCGGCAATAGCCTGTATCATCCAAGGGGCTGGACTGGCCAGTAATCGGCCATGGCCGATTGCCAGCAGCGAGGGGGCAAGCGCCAGCAGCTTGCGCGCGCTATCCAGCGCTAGCGCCTTGTTCCAGGTCGCCCAGGCGGGAAAGGGGAACCAGGGACGCAGCTGTCCGCTGACTGCGATTCCGCCTCTAGTTTGAAACGCATCCCCGGCGATAAGCGCGCCGTTCCGGGTATCCAGAAAGGCCATGGACCCCGGCGTGTGACCGGGCGCCGCGATAGCCTGCAGGGATCCAAGCTGTTCCCCGTCGTGAAGCAGCACGTCCGGGCGTGTTTTAACGTGCTTCGGCACACCGCCGCGGATTGGCATTTGCGGTTCGCTCGGCATAAGCCCGCGATCTCCCGCCAGCAGCCGGGCATCCCGTTTAGAAATATAAACCGCCGCATCCGGAAGCGCCTGCTTCAAGGCATCAAGCGCCCCGACATGGTCATCATGGGCATGTGTGAGCACGATGCGAGTGATTGGCTTGCCGATACGATCCGCAGCCGCTATAATACCTGGGGCACTGAAGGGCAGGGCGGCGTCGATCAGAGTCAAGCTGTTCTCCTCCTCAACGAAGTAACAATTCACGGGAAACACCCGGGGGAAAAACGTAATCTGATGTACTGTCAACTCCTGAACAACCCTCATTATAAACTGCCTCCCTTAAACTAATAACATTAGTTTTATAATAACTAATGTTATTAGTTTACTCAAGCCTTTTTTGTGCACCAAAACAGCATTCGATTGCTCAGCCGCGCAGCTGCGCTTTTGAACTCGAACACTGTTTTGTATTCATTGCTGGACTATAGTATATTGTTCCGGAATTCATGAACTGCGCTTCGACGCGACTTGCAGCTTACTTCCTGTTCTTATCGCGGTCCGGACGTGGTGCTGCTTCAGGTTGGATCTGCTAGAGTCGTGCGGGGAAGGGCCGCTATATACAGATGAGCGCTTGGTGTGAGAACCATGAGCCGGAGGCGGGGTTTGGCGTTCGAGCTTTACCCTGCCTTCCTGCAGGTTGTCACCGGACAATTGTTAAAATTTCGCTTGAACGGTTTGCTCAACCTGCTTGAGCATTTCTTTGCGGGCGGCATCGTCCACATACGGCACACTGCCGAACAGCAAATGCTCGACCGGTTCAATCCCCGTGAACTCGAAAATCCCGGTGTCGGTTGTAATTTTCAAGCCGGCGGTCATGCCGATTTGGTCATAAATCTCCTTGGGCGTGCCGTGGGTATTAATCATCAAGCCTTTTTTGCCTGTCAGCAGCTTGACAATTCCTTCATCGCTGGAAGCATAGGCGAACCCGTAAGAGAATACCCGGTCTACGTAGCCTTTCAGAATCGCCGGCATGCCGGTCCACCAAATCGGATAAATGAATGTAATGACATCTGCTTTGGATATTAAATCCTGCTCCGCTTGTATGTCGGCCGGTGTTTGTCCCGCCCTCATAGCTGCTGTATCCTCCGCTTTCAGCACAGGCTGGAAATTCAGCGCGTACAAATCGCGAACATTGACTTCGTGCCCTTTGGCCTTTAAGGCATTTACCGTTGTTTCCAAAATTGCATGGTTAAAGCTGTCCGCGTGCGGATGGGCATAAACGACAAGATGATTCATCATAGTTCCTCCTCATTCCCTTATTAAATTTACCCGGCGGGACGGTTAGAGTTGCCCGTCAATCGATGATTCACAGGCATTCAAGCCGCGGACAAAGTCTAAGGGATCATGGTTGATTTAAGTTAAATCATTTCCTGTATCACAGGAAACGATGCGAAACCGGGAGTATTATTTCATAGATGCATAGATGTATAGATGTATAGATGTCTATGGATATGGGTAAAAAAATTTAAAACCGGCTGTAAATTTGCTGCAGCATGTTTTCCAGCTGCTCTTTCTGTTGTTCCGTCAGACTGCCGTAAATGATTTCATTTAATTGCGCCGAGATGTCCCGGAAGTAAGGCTCCAGCTCGTGTCCCTTCCCGGTCAGCTGAATTAATGTGACCCGGCTGTCCTCACTGCTCTTGACCCGCTTGACGTAGCCCAGCTTTTCCAGCTTGTCGACCAATACGGTTACGGTCGGCTGTGTACGGTGAATTTTCTCAGCCAGCTTCTTGATTGAAAGCCCGTCATCCCGGTATAAGAACATGAGAATATCGCCATGTGAAGGCACGATGCCTTCGACGCCGCGCTTTTCCAGCTCGGTGACAATCATTTTGTTAAAGGCGTCCCGGATTTTTGCAATAAGTGAAGCTGCATTGTAATTTGGCATAAGTTCATTATATATAGATGTCTATGTATTTTCAAGGGAAATTTTTTGTATTTAAATGCGAATAAGCGAGTTAGGCGAGATAACTAAAATATAAGAAGGGAGGTGACCGCTATTGCTGCTTCACTTCATACTGCCCTTCGGCTATGTTTCCCAGGTATTGCCGGAGCTGGCGGCCCTATTTATGGTAACGGACCAGTACAAGAAGCGGAAAAGACGGTTTCCACAAAAAACAGGCACCCCTGCTTGCAAGCGAGGAAATGCCTGTTTTAATCGTTTACTTTTCGGCCTGTTTTTGTTGTTCCGCCGACTGGTCATGACTGTGAGAGCGCTCGTGGTCATGCTCGTGCGAATGCTCATGGCTGTGAGCATGCCCATGGTCATGCTCGTGCGAATGCTCATGGCTGTGAGAATGCCCATGGTCATGCTCGTGCGAATGCTCATGGCTGTGAGAATGCCCATGGTCGTGATGGTGCGAATGCTCGTGACTGTGAGAATGTCCATGGTCATGCTCGTGCGAATGCTCATGACTGTGAGAATGGCCATGGTCAAGCTCGTGCGAATGCTCATGACTGTGAGAATGTCCATGGTCGTGATGGTGCGAATGCTCGTGACTGTGAGAATGTCCATGGTCATGCTCGTGCGAATGCTCATGACTGTGAGAATGGCCATGGTCAAGCTCGTGCGAATGCTCATGACTGTGAGAATGTCCATGGTCGTGATGGTGCGAATGCTCGTGGGAATGCTCATGGCCGCTGTTCACGTGTGCATGTCCGTGGCTGTGCTCGTGTCCGCTTGACGGAGTCCGCGTATATGGAGCATACTTGCCAGCCCAAGGCGGTGCGGATTCATCCAGCGTGCCGACGACTGCGCGGAGTACATTCGGCTGCAGCGGCAAATCCCGTGTGCCTGCCCCGTAGCCGATAGCTTCCACATACATGGGAGGCAGTCCGGGACAAAATTCGTCTACGATGCCGGAGGCAATTCCTGCCCCGGTCGGTGTCGTCATTTCAACCGCATACGAGGATGGGCGAATCGGGAGGCCCTTCATCATCTCCAGTGTAGCCGGCGCCGGCACCGGGTACAGCCCGTGGTCGCACTTCACCGTGCCGGCCCCAAGCGGCACCGGAGCACAGTAAATGCGCTCGATGCCGAGCGAGTCCAGCGCAAGCGCAACGCCGATAACGTCAGCTATGGAATCGATAGCCCCAACCTCATGGAAATGCACGCGCTCCACCGGAATCCCGTGGATTTTGCCTTCAGCAATGCCGATCCGTTCAAAAATCGCCAGGCTCCATCTGGTTACCCGCTCATTAAAGCCTGCCTGCTGAATCAGCCGCACAATTTCGGAATAGTGCCGGTGCCGGTTCGGCGGGAAGGCTGGATCCGTCAGAACGTCCAGCTTCAAAGCGGAAATCCCGCGTTTGTTGGCTGTGCTCCATTCCAAGTGGAACGGCTCGATCTCAATCCGTTTCAGCTCCGCTTCAATATAACGGCGATCCGCGCCGGCATCGACCAGCGCTGCAACAGTCATATCGCCGCTGAGTCCCGAGAAGCAATCTAAATATAAGATACGCATAATGGTCAGGAGGCTCCTATTCTTTTGACATTTTGCGGTTTATCATGCCCGCTGTATAACCTGCTCCAAAGCCGTTATCGATGTTCACCACGGTAACGCCGGTTGCGCAGGAGTTCAGCATGGCCAGCAGGGTAGCGACACCGCCCAGATTGGCGCCATAGCCGACGCTGGTCGGTACGGCAATGACAGGGCTGGACACCAGGCCGCCTACGACACTTGCCAGAGCGCCCTCCATGCCGGCTACCACGATGACGACATTCGCTTCGCGAAGCACCGGCAGCCTCCGCAGCAGGCGGTGCAGGCCGGCCACGCCGACATCATATATTTTCTCGACACGGCTGCCCGTGCATTCCGCGACCAGGGCCGCTTCCTCCGCTACCGGCAGGTCCGAAGTGCCTGCGCATACAACGGCGATGTACCCGCCGCTCTGCTTTTTCAGCTGCGGCTGCTTGAACCATGTCAGACAGCGCGCTGTCTCGTGGTACACGAGCCCTTGAGCGATCGCCATCACCGCCTGAGCTTTGGCTGGTTCAATGCGGGTAGCGAGCACACGGTCGGTATGCTGCATCAGCCGCTGCATAATCGAAGCGATTTGCTCGGGCGTTTTGCCTTCCCCGTAGATGACCTCCGGGAAGCCTGTCCGCTTCTCCCGGTTCAAATCAAGCTGAGCGAAGCCAAGATCGTCCACATTGTCCGTCTCCGCGCCGCTCAAGCCAATGGTCTGGCTAATATTCGGGCGTGCATCCGTCTCCGGGCCGGAGTCCGTTTTGAGCGCGCCGGCTTTGGGACCGGCTCCCGGGGGGGAAGATTTTGCTGTGCCGCCGAGCTGCAGCATGGCTTCCTCAATGCTGAGCTCGCCTGCCTGTACCAGCTTTAAAACACGTTCCAAATCCATCACGTTCCTGTCTCCTCCTGTCGGCCTCCATTGCTGTAAAGCTTACGTACCATCCCGCAAGCCTCTGTTATTTGAACCAGCATCAGCTTCTTATTTCCTGTGTAAACAGGGTAGAATCCGCTTGTATAATAGGCGGGGAAGCCGTTCATCCGGCTGCCATATCCACCGATTTCATCATAGCAAAAAACGGCGCAAATGTGGAATGTTTCTGCATTCATGGTATAATAACGATCAAATGCCGCCTAATTTGCGGCTTCGCCGTAAAGCTTGGCAGAGGTGGAGGATACGGATATGGCGATGAGAAAGAAAGAACTGCTCCGCAAGCCCGACTGGCTAAAAATCAACCTGGCCACGGGCGAGGAATTTGAAAACATAAAAGAATTGAAATCCATGATGCGTTCCAACACACTGCATACGGTGTGTGAGGAAGCCAAATGTCCGAACCTGCACGAGTGCTGGGCGAACCGTACAGCCACATTCATGATTCTGGGGGATACGTGCACGAGGGCATGCCGCTTTTGCGCTGTGAATACCGGAATGCCGACAGAGCTGGATCGCGCTGAGCCGGAACGGGTGGCCGAGGCCGCCGAGCAGATGGGACTGCGCCACTGCGTCGTGACCTCCGTTGCGCGCGACGACCTCAACGACGGGGGGGCTCTTATTTTTGCAGAGACGATTCATGCGCTTCGTCGCCGGCTTCCGTTCTGCGGGGTTGAGGTGCTGATTCCCGACTTCCTCGGCAACGATTTATCGCTGCAGACGGTGCTGGACGCCAAGCCGGATATTTTGAACCATAATATTGAAACGGTTGAACGTCTTTCGGACCGCGTCCGCTCCAAGGCCAAATATGACCGCACCTTGCGGCTGCTGGCCCGTTCCAAGGAGCTGGCTCCGGAAATCAAGACCAAATCCAGCATTATGATTGGTGTCGGCGAGGATATCGAAGATATACTGAAAACGATGGACGACCTGCGTGCGGTGGACTGCAACATTATGACGATCGGCCAGTATTTGCAGCCGACCCGCCAGCATCTGGAAGTCAAAAAATATTACACCCCGGAAGAGTTCGCCATGCTGAAGGAAGAAGGCATGAAGCGCGGCTTCAGCCACGTCGAATCCGGCGGGCTGGTGCGGAGCTCCTATCACGCTCATGAGCAGGTGCAATCGGCTACGGCAGCGCTGTAAGAGTAGGGCGGACCGTGCGCCTAGCAGCGAAAATGAGGGAACGAAACGAAAGCGATGCTTCGCGGCTGCTTTTCATCCGGCGCAATAACGGGTTCGTCTGCCCGGAGAAGGAGGCGAATACGCTGTACGGCAAGCGCGGATTACTTAAGGCTCATGCCAAAAACGGGGCAGTACGGGAGGGTTATCCGAGTTGATTCATCTTGGCGGAAGAGTGTACACACTCGTTAAAGAAAACCGCAACGGCTACAACTTTGAAGCGCTGCGCGACCGTTACAGCGATGTGCTGGAGCGGTATGATTATATCGTCGGCGATTGGGGTTACAGCCAGCTGCGGCTAAAAGGTTTTTTCAAGGAAGGCAGCAAGCATGTGAGCAAGGAATCCAGCATTGCCAGCCTGCATGATTATTTGAATGAATATTGCAATTTCGGCTGCGCGTACTTCGTGATTGAGAAGACGGCGCAAAAAAGCAGCCTTCAACCCGCCAGGCTGCCTCATGACGATGAATCCGCTTCCGAGAACATCTCCGGTGAGAAGGCTGTGCCGATCAGGCCGGACCAGGCAGAGCAGCCGGAACAGGCAGAGCGCAAGGCTGCGCCGGTGACGACGGATTCGTCGGCTGGAGAGGCCAGGAAGCAGGCCCAGCCGGGCAGGCAGGAGCCGGGAGAACGGCCGGAAAAGGCGGATAAGCCTTACCGTCAGGAGCGCCCGGACCGATATGACCGGAGCGGCAGGTCCGAGCGTTCGAACCGACCGGACAAGCCTGATCGTGCCGATAAGACGGAAGCGGCGCAGCCGGCTGATCGTCCGGAGCGAGGGGAACGGAAGGGCAAGCCGTTTGACCGCGACAAGCAGAACCGGCCGAATCAACGCGCCGACAAAGCGGACAGGCAGGAGCGTCCCGGCAAGGGCGATCGCCCGAGAGACCGTGACCATCGTGAGAATCGCGACAACCGCGACAACCGTGAGAACCGCGAAATTCGCGACAACCGGGAGAATCGGGAAAAAGTGAAGGTCAAGGCGGAATCCAGCACCCGTACGGAATAAGCGGAGCACAAATAAAAAGCACGCCCCGGTTTGAGCCGGGCGCGTGCTTTTTATTTGTATCTCGTAACGGTCAAGAAAGAAAAACGCAAGAAACGCAGGGAGCCATGCCTGCGGGGAACGAATCTAGCCGTCCGGATTCGTCTCGTAACCGAGGAATGCTTCCCGGACCCGTCGCCAGAACGGGAACGGCCGGTAGCGGGCAAAGCTGATTTTTTGCGTAGACACCCGGCTGCGGATGGACAAAATATCCCGGCGCTGCTCGCTGATATGATCCAGCGTCAGCAGCAGATTTTGGCCCGGGCGGGGGGTGATGTCACAGTGGTGGTGCTTGGGCAGCACCATCGAAGAGCCGAGCGTCCGGTAGACGCGGTTGTTAATGGATGCGATTTCCGCAATTTGGAGGACATCGAGCGACGGATGCAGCAGCGCCCCGCCCAGGCTTTTGTTATACGCGGTGCTGCCGATCGGTGTCGAAATACAGATGCCGTCGCCGCGGAATTTCTCAAACAGGTCATCATTGATATTGATTTGCGCCACAAGCGTGCTCTCCACACCTTTGAGCGTGAACTCGTTTAGCGCCAGATGAGTACGGGTGCCCTGGGATGTCACGATTTCCAGCTCCACCAGCGGATAGTGCACCTGCCGCATGCCGTTGTCCGGAGTGCTGCTTGCTACACATTCGATAAGCTGCTCCAGCTCAATGGCCTTCCAATCTGCAAAAAAACCGAGATGGCCGGTATGGATGCCGACAAACGAAGTCCGGTCAAGCCGGTGGACATACAGATGGAACGCCTGCAGCATCGTTCCGTCCCCGCCGATTGAGATGACAATATCCGGCTCCTCCGGATTGAGCGTCATGCCGCGTATTCCGGCCAGATGGTGGAAGGTGTGCATCATGCGGTTGGAGTCATCGTCTCCCCGGCTAACTACAACATAATTCAAAGCGGGTCCTCCTCTAAAAAATGACTGCGGCTCAGCAGGCCGGAGATGGTAGATACATGTTAACTTAGCTGTCTTATCGCAAGCAATAGCGGTTCGAATTGCGATACGCTGCCTCCATCATAATCAATAACGCATCATAAGACAATCCGACCGGCGGCAAACCATCTCATTTCTTGAAAAATAGCGGTTTCATGCAGGGCGGCGGCGTACAAACCGGCAAACGATGAAAAGCGCCGAGGCCAGCAGCAGCAGGCCGAGCAGCAAAAGGCCAAGCCCTGCGGCGAGCAGCATCCCCCACGTCCAAACCGGAAGCAGCGTGCCCGCCTCAGGCATCCAGGCCGCCTCGACCTGGCGGGAGACGGGGGCAAGCGGAGACCAGAATATGTATACCAGCGCGGCTGCCAATATGCCATGGACAAGCCGTGCGGCGGCAAACGGAGCATAACGCAGGCTGGTCCGGGTGAGCAGGCTTACAATTTGGGCGTGAACCGAGAACCCGGCCCAGGACAAAATAAAGGCGGCGATCGCGGCCTTGCCGACAAGCGGCAGTCCGGCGCCGGCCATCCCGGCGGCCTTGGCTCCGAGCGTGACCTCGAAGAAGCCGCTGCCTACCGCCGCGGACAGGGGAGCGGGCAGGCCTACGGAATGCAGCGTCCATTCGATCAGCTCATACACCAGCCGCATCATGCCTGCGGATGTGAGCAATTCCAGCACAACGGAGAAAAAAACAACCAGCCCGCCAATGACAATAATGAGGCGGAGCGAGGATTGAAGCGCATCCTGAAGCAGTACGCTGAACGTCCGTCCGTCCTCGCGGCGCGCTTTCAGCATAGCTCTGACGGCACGCTTCAGCAGGCTGCCGCCGGCCGCTGCGTTTTTGGCGGGAGCGGGTCTGCTTTCGCCGCAAGGGTACCCTCCAGCCGCAAGCTCCCGGGGCTTGCCGGATTGCCCGGCTCCGGCGGCCGGGCATGCGGCTGTGCTGTTACAGGCAGCTGATGCGGAGCGGTCATGCCCGGTCCGTTTCCCGGCCCCCGGCTGCCGCCCGCCGTGCCAGCGCAGGGCCAGCCCAAGCAGCAGGGCGGAGCCGTAGTGGGCGGCGGCCAGCACCGGAGCGAGTCCGGGATTGCCGAAGAAGCCGACAGATACGGCGCCGATGAGAAAGATCGGGTCCGAGGTTGTGGCAAAGCCGACCAGCCGCTCGCCTTCGTCGCGGTTTACCAGCCGCTGCTCCCACAGCTGGGCGGTCAGGCGGGCCGCAACAGGGTAGCCGGAAGCGAAGCCCATCGTCATCACGAAGCCGCCGATTCCCGGGACCCGGAATAGAGGCCGCATCAGCGGATCCAGCAGTGTCCCGATGAGGTGGACGACGCCGAAGCCGAGCAGCAGCTCCGAGATGACCAAAAAGGGCAGGAGGGCGGGGAACAGCACCTCCCACCAGATCGCAACGCCCCGAACCGCGGCGCTGAGGCTTTCGGAGGGGAAGGCGAGCAGCAGCACAAACAGCAGGACGATAGGGGCAATCATGCCGAGCTGAGCACCCGAACGCAGGATTCTATTCATTGCCAGGCTCCTTTGCCTTGAATTCGATCAGTCAGGACAAACTCATAGTAACTTATATGTTATGGCGGCCGGAGCCATGACTGCAGCCAAAAACATGAAAGAAAACTGGAAAATATTTTCATGAAAACGAATACAAAAAAGGGCTGGTTATTTTAAGGTTGTGTGATACAATGAAGAAAATGAACGATTGGAGTGATCATAATGATCAGTGTCATCGCTGGCCTTCTTGTATGTGCATTCGTTTTTGTGATCAGGGAGTCGCTCATGAGTTCTGCTGAAGAGGACTGGGAAAACTAATGGACTATTTGATGCCGCACGTGTAATGATGCTGTTCCCCTACATGGAGAATAGCATCATTTTTTATTATTCATGGTGAAACGCTCTTGAGAATAGCATTAATCACTGCTACATGGGGACGGTTCTGCTACCCTGGAGCCGAGGAGTTCAGCCATACATATTATCGCGTGGCTGGCTCCGATGCAGGGCGTGATCCTCCTGGCTGCACAATCGCTAGGGCGTCAGAATAAATCAGGTTTGGCTCCTGCGCCCGCTTTCCGGTATAATAGACGCAGGACGATGGAATGAGGATGGAGATAATGGACCGTAGAGAGATGACCATTTATGAGGCTTTAGGCGGAGAAGAGACCATTCGAAGGCTGGTGGAGGCCTTCTATCCCAAAGTGCAGGCACATCCGCTGCTCGGACCGCTGTTTCCAGAACATATACAGCCGGTCATGGACAAGCAGTATCTGTTTTTATCCCAATTTTTCGGCGGGCCGCCGCTTTACTCGGAGCGTTACGGTCATCCGATGATGCGAGCGCGGCACCTGCCGTTCCCGATTACTCCGCAGCGTGCGGAGGCGTGGCTGGACTGCATGAACAGCGCGCTATCAGAGCTTCAGCTTGCACCGGAATTGCAGCATTTTGTCATCGAACGGCTGCGCGGACCGGCAATGCATTTTGTGAACACCACAGACGGAGGAGATCCCACGTGATTGAGGTTGAACCGCTTTATCAAATCCAAGTCACCTGCATTCAGTGCGAAAGTACGTTCCAAACTTCGCGGATTCGGCCAAGCTTCAAAAAAGCGAAGCGGTCAGACACCGATTTTTGCTTATATTTTGATCAACGTGTGAATCCTGAATTTTATGTGGTCCGGGTTTGCCCTTCCTGCGGCTTTGCCAGCACGGAAAATTTCTCGCCTTCGATGTCTCCGGCTGCCCGCAAGGAGTTTACGGACAAAATCAGCAAGCAGTGGACAAAGAAAAACTATGGCGGCGAACGCAGCTGGGAAGAGGCGCTTCATACATACAAGCTTGCACTCCTATGCGCCCAGCTCAAAAACGAGAAGCAGCGCGTCATAGCCGGTCTGCTGCACCATATTGCCTGGATGTACCGTTATAAGCAAATGGAGGCGGAGGAACGGCGTTTCATGCAGTTTGCGCTGGAGGCGTATATCCGGGTATTCGAAACAGAGGAGCTGGAGGATAATAACGCCCGGCTGATGTACTTGATTGGCGAGCTGAACCGCAGGCTTACGAATTACAACGAAGCGGTGCGCTGGTTCTCGCGCGTGATTCACGACAAAAAAATAATGGATGCCGGTATGATTCGCGCTTGTCGTGAGCAGTGGATGGCCACCCGGGAGGATATGCTGGCGGCCAAGCTCGAGCTGCCGGAGGAAATGCTGCAAGCTCCGAAATAAGCGCCATGGTAACATAGGTCTCTTCATGTCAGCTGCTAGCGTAGGAATAGAAACGATGGAGTGCAAACTGTCCGCAGTTTGCGCTCTTTTTCTGTGACCATCCCCGCATACTGGAGATGCGGCAATGAAGCCATGACTGCTGTAGCGCGGACGCAGGCTGGTTGCGTGAACTTGGCTATGCCATGTGAGGCGAGTCCATATGGAGCGAAGGGCTCGTACAAGATTTTCACAAAACTGCAACAACCCTAGCCCTTTTGAGCCATTTTGTTTCGGTGTGAAATCAGGTAAAGTACAAAAGGAAACGATGTCCGATATGAGAAGCAGACCGATGGCCCTGAGCGGGTGGAACTTTGTTGATGCAGGAGGTGCTATTTATTGTGTGGGCTAGACGAATTGCCGGATTCTTCATCATTCTGTTATGCCTTATGTCCCCCGTGTCCGTCTGGGCCCACGCTTCGCTGGAGGAGGCTGTGCCGGCTCCGGGCAGCCAGCTGTCCGCCGCCCCTTCTTCTGTTGTACTCACGTTCAATGAAGGAATAGAGAATCAGGTGTACAGCCTGCAGGTGTTTGATCAGGACGGCAAACCTGTAACGGACCGCAAGGCAGCCGTCAGCGAGAACCGCCGCCAGCTGTCGCTGGACTTGCCCAAGCTGGACACGGGCTGGTATACCGTCAGCTACAAGGTCATTTCAGCCGACGGTCATCCGATCAGCGGCTCTTACGTCGTGACGGTTGGCAGCGCTGCATCCGGCGCTTCCGCCGAAACTGCCGCTCATAGTCACGAGCATGATCTTTCGTCCGACATGGAGCCGCTGCACTGGGCGATTTTTGCCGCAAGAATGGTGTATTTCATCGTGCTGCTTCTTTTGGCTGGCTGGGTGCTGTGGAGCGTTATTTCACCGGCTCGTCCCGAGCATATCCGGGATACCGACGCAGCCTGGTCCTTTCATTTGCAGGGCGCCTTCCTGCTGGCGCAAATCGTTCTGATTGCACTGCAAATGCAGCTGCTGATTGACGGCTGGGAGGCCGAGCAGCTCATCGGCTTGTTTTTCGGGACGACGGTCGGCTTGTCCTGGGTCAGCTCACTCTGTCTCGGCTTTATCGGGCTGGCGGTGCTTCACCGCTGGAGGTGGGCCGATGGCGTCTGGGTGCTGCTGCTTCTGGCGGCCAAAAGCGTCAATGGCCACGCCATGGCCTATGATCCGCCGCTTCGGACGGTCGCATTAGACCTGATACATCTGCTTGCTGCGGCGGTCTGGGCCGGAGGATTGTTTTATCTGGCGGTTCATTGGCGCAAGCACCGGGAGCATGCGCTGCAGTTTTACCCGTTATTCTCCAGGGCAGCGTTCGGCAGTATTGCCGTCCTGACTGTCACCGGAACGATATCGGCGCTTCTCTATTCACGCAAGCTGCAGTATTTGCTGGAAACCCAGTGGGGGCTGCTGCTGTTTATCAAATGCGCTTTGGTGGCGCTGGTCATCGCTGCCGCAGGCTGGATGAGGCTGCTCGTTAAGCGGGGCAAGCTGCAGGGCGCGGCGGCTTTACTGAAGCTGGATGTGGCGCTGATGCTGCTCATTTCCTGCGTGGTCGGCATATTCACCTATCTCAGCCCGACCCCGGCCAATACGCCGCTGTATTGGCATGAAATGGGGACAACGATTCATATGAGCGCGAATATTACGCCGAATGTCCCCGGCAACAACAATATTCGGGTCAAGGTATGGCTGCCGGAGAAGCAGGGGAAGCCGCCCAAAACGGTGCAGCTGTATATGACGAGCCTGGATCGGCCGGAGGTGGCCCCGATTGAAGTTCCGCTTGCGCCACTGGAGGGAGCTATCGGCTTTGCCGAATTCCCCGACTTCAAGGATTACCAGTATTCAAGCCAAGGACCGTACCTGCCGTTTGCCGGCAATTGGGAGGTTCAGGTGCGGGTCATGGACCCGGAGGATAACGAAACGGTGTACCGGAAGGAAATCAGGATTTATTGAACCGCTGCTGCTGTTGCTTCGAATATTCCCATTAAGAAAGGATAGATTGAGTGTGAACATGAAAACATGGATGTCGGCCTTATCCGCCGTATTGCTGTCAATGGTGCTGTTCGCGGGCATAGCCAGTGCGCATGTCAACGTGTACCCGAAGGAATCGGTGCAGGGAACCTATGAGGTATTTACTGTACGGGTGCCAAGCGAGAAGGAAAGTCCGACGGTGAAGGTAGAGCTGAAGTTTAGCGTCGAGGAGGTTGCCGTATCCCGGGTGGAAGCGAAGCCGGGCTGGACATACCAATTGACCAAGGACGCCGCTGACAAAATTACAGGAATCGTATGGACCGCAAGCGGCGAAGGACTGCTGGCTACCGAGTTCGGCGAGTTTAAGCTGCAGGGTAAGGTAGCAGACAGCGCGAAGCAAATTACATGGAAGGCGTATCAAGCCTACAAGGACGGCAGTGTGGTGGAATGGACCGGCGCGTCCGATTCCAAGACGCCGGCCTCTGTGACTGCTGTTAAAGCCAAGGATGCCGGCGCTGCAACGGACAGCCACGGGCATACGGCTTCGGCATCAGCTCCGGCTGCAGCCACTCCGGCTCCGGCCGCTGCTTCCACGGAAGCTGCCGCCGCACCGGCTGCCAGCAGCGCTCCGCTGTATTTCTCCGTGGCAGGGATGCTTCTTGGCGCTGTGGCGCTCATGGTTTCACTTCGCAAAAAATCACGCTAATCCGCCGCGCTTCGCCAAAAAAGCAAGCCGGGCGCCAAGCTTGTTGCTTAGCGCCGCAGCTTGCTGGCAGCGAGCAGGTAATCGTTATCGGTATCAATGAGTGTAACGCTGCCATGGCAGCATGGAAAGACGAGCAGCTTCTTGCGTCCTTCGCGGATGTGGATGAGCTCGTCTTTTTTCATGGGCAGCAGCACGTTCTCCGCTCGGCAGAACGGGCACTCGGAGACGTACACGTCCTTGCCGATAACCTCATAAGGCCATGTCTGCTCGAACGGAATCATGGCTGACGCTCCGTCCGGGGCTCAGCTGTGCCGCCCGCCGGGGATTGTGTATCCCGGTCGCTGCTGGTCCCGCCGGCTGTCTGCCCGCCCGTTGCTTCGTCCGAAGCCGCGCCTGCAGTGCTGCTTGCCTCCGCTTGCTGCTCGGCCTTGGCCGCCTCCATCATTTTTTGCATCAATATGTGCTTGGGCATGTGCATCAGATGCTCTAGCGGCACATTCAGCTTCTTGGCCAGCATTTGCGCTGTTTCCGGTGAGATTTGTAATGGTTTCATGACCGCACCTCCGCATTCGTATACATGTAACAATACCGGGTTTTGCCCTCGGGAGCAAGCGGAGGCTAGCGGCGTCTCTGAACACCGGATCGGAACGGGCGCGGGCTGGGATCGGAATTTGAACGGGAGAGTGGGGATACCACATTGGTCTTGCGTTTGTCCTATTGCTGCATTCGCCTGATTGGAATAGAGGGGCTGCATGCGTCGTTGTCCGTCCGTATCAGCTCAATCCAGCAGCCCGCTCTTGTCCGGCTGCGTGTTCCCGGGAGGCGGCGATGCCACACACCATTGGGTTTTGCCACAAACTGTGGTTTAATAACGTAGAGACGATGTCAATTTTGTGAAAAAGTGAGGAGATGTGCATGCAGCAGCTTTCGCAAACATGGGACTTGGATGTGTTTTTTCCCGGGGGGAGCGCTTCGCCGCAGTTCGCGGCGTTTCTGGATGAGCTGGAGCAGGAAATACGCGCCTTCGGCACCGCATTGAAAACAGCGCAAGCGCCTGTCTCTGCAGACAGCGGCGATGCGGCGGCCTTGACGGGGCTTGTGGCGTCCATGCAAAGCATCCTGCTCCGGCTGCGTCAAGGCGAGTCGTTCACGGCGTGCCTCAGCGCGGAGCAGCAAAGCGATAAAAAGGCGGTCCAACTGTCCGGACGCCTCAAAAGCCTGTCTGCGGCGTATACGGCTTCTCTTGCCCGGCTCGATGAGCTGATTCGGGATATGCCGGACACCGTCTGGGCGGCATGGCTGGATCAGCCAGAGCAGCAGGCCGTGCGCTTCCCGCTCGCGGAGCGGCGCAAGCAGGCCGGAGAGCGGCTGCCGTCCGAGCTGGAGTCGCTTATCGCGGACCTGGCTGTCGACGGGTATCACGGCTGGGGGGAAATGTACAACACCGCGGTAAGTCAGGTTCAGATTCTGTTTTCGGAGAACGGCGAAGAAATCCGGCTTTCTGCGGGCCAGGCTCATAATAAGCTGCATAGTCCCGACCGGGCGGTGCGGGAGCGCGTATTCAGCGCCTGGGAAGACGCATGGGGCCAGGCAGCGGACTTTTGCGCGGATGCCTTGAACCATTTGGCCGGCTTCCGGCTGCAGGTCTATAAGCATCGCGGCTGGACCGATGTACATAAGGAGCCGCTGGATATAAACCGGATGTCCGGACGCACGCTGGACGCGATGTGGTCCGCCATTGACCGGCGCAAGCGTATGCTGGTTCGCTACATGGACCGGAAAGCGAAGCTCATTGGTGTGGAGAAGCTCGGCTGGCATGACGTGGAAGCGCCCGTCGGGAATTCGGCAAAGCACTACAGCTTCGATGAAGCGGCGGATATGATCGTGACCCAGTTCCGCCGGTTCAGCCCGAAGCTGGCCGAGTTCGCCCAAATGGCGTTCGACGAGCGCTGGATTGAGGCGGAGGATCGGCCCGGGAAGCGTCCGGGCGGCTTTTGTACCGCTTTTCCCGCCAGCGGCCAGACACGCATCTTCATGACCTATGCCGGGACTGCCTCCAATGTGTCGACACTCGCACATGAGCTGGGCCACGCGTATCATCAGCATGTGATGACGGATATGCCGGCCTTGGCCCAGGAATACGCGATGAATGTCGCGGAGACCGCCTCCACCTTCGCAGAAATGATCGTGGCGGATGCCGCAGTAAAGCTTGCCGCGAGTCCCGAAGAAAAGCTGGCGCTGCTGGAGGATAAAGTGCAGCGGTCCGTTGCTTTTTTCATGAACATTCATGCCCGGTTTTTGTTTGAAACGCGGTTTTATGAAGCGCGCCGTCAAGGATTGGTCGGCGTAAGCGAGCTGAACCGACTGATGGAAGAGGCCCAGCAGGAAGCCTTTTGCGGTGCGCTTGGGAGCACTCATCCTCATTTCTGGGCGTCGAAGCTGCATTTTTACATTACCGAGGTGCCGTTCTACAACTTCCCGTATACGTTCGGGTATTTGTTCAGCTCCGGGATTTATGCCCGGGCGCTTAAGGAGGGGCCGCAATTCGAGGACCGCTATGTGGCTCTGCTGCGGGATACGGCCAGCATGACCGTAGAGGATTTGGCCCGCAAGCATCTGGAGGTTGATTTGGAGCAGCCGCAGTTTTGGGATGAAGCGGTGCAGCTGGCCATGGAGGATGTGGAAGCGTTCCTGCAGCTTACGGAATAAAACGCCCGTCCGTTCGCGCAGTGACCCGTCAGGCATGATTCAAGATTTACCGCTCTGAATAGAAGGATTGAAAAGGACTTTAGCCCCGACTGGAGGACCCGGTTCTGGGGCTTTTGCCATTACCTGTAAGTGCTGGCGTGGTTCACGGGAGTCATTTTTCCGGGCGGCCCCCTAAAAGACCGTTTTTTATGCGATAATATATGGTAACAAGCTTCCGGATGCACGGCAGGCATGAAGGTTAGGAATAAAGCGCTGTTGAAAGGAAGAGGATGATATGTCACTGGACAATTGCAAGCGCTGCGGCACGCTTTTTGCGAAATCGCTCTCGATGTATTGTTCTGCCTGCCAGTCCGTGCAGGATGGAATCTATATGCAGGTCCGCAATTATTTAAAAACAAATCCCCGCAGCACGATGCTGGACATTCATGAGAACACCGGAATTCCGCTGGCGAAGCTGCTGGAGCTGCGGCGAGACGATTACGCTCCTTTTTCCCGATAATTTAGGGGGTTAGTTCATTAGGCCTACAAACAAAGGTTTGTGGGCTTTTTTCATTTTTTGTCTGTCGAACAGTACAATTTCTGTAAAATTATGTTGATTCTATGAAATTCAGTAGACTATAATGTGACATAAGACCCATAAAAATGACAAGGTATGATAAAAGGGGTCGTATCAGGAAAGGGGGGAATATCAACGATGGAGCTTCCACTGGCGAGACAGATGGATATGGTCTTCAGACAAATTGGCCATGAATTGATGCAGCTCACTTCGGGCACCATTTTCGTACAAATCCGCAACGACAGCATCGGAAAGTTCGGGATCAAGCACTTGCCGCTGGAAAGCAAGGACGGACAGCTGAAGCCGCAAGGAGAAGGGTTATCGGAAAGCCAGGTCAATTCATTACGCAACATGGCCATCGAAGCGTTGAAGCACAAAAGATGGACACACGGGGAGATTATGTTCGATTTTACCGTTCGACAAAATCTGCTTTGCACAAGTGTCCAGTTTGAATCAAATTACAATATGTCTGCACTCCTTTACCAGCGTGATCAGCGCATGGCGCAGTAGTCACATAAGGTACAAATTACCTAAATTTATTTTGGGACTTGATTGTTTTTATTTTATCATTTTATGCATTTTCATTTCATCGGACTTATACTTTCATCCTGTTCGGGATGAAATATGATTGGGGTCGGTAACCTGCTGGGGACCGGCTTTTTGATTTTATGACATGTGATCCATGGTAATCGTTCGTTTGAGCGGCAGATTAGCTTTTTCTGGAGGTGATCCTGTGACGCAGTCGGACTTGCGGCAGATGCTTGTTCGCAAACTGGCAGTCGCTTATTTTACTTCCTGGACCATTGTCCTTTGGGTCTCCTTTCCTACTACCGCGTTAGAAGGAGCCGCCTGGAATGCGGCTGGAAATTATATGTCATGGGTTTTCATCCTTGCGTTATACGCAGCTCCCGCCATCTTTGTCTATGGGAGTCTGGTTTCTTCTCTCCTCGAAGCAGCAGCTTTGAAGTTAAGAATGAAGGGCCCGCGTGAGGTGGTCGTATCCGGTTTGCTTCATGTCGTATTTGGATTGTGCTACGGCTTCGTCCTTCAATCCTCCCTGTTGAGCATCATGGGGGGAGCTGCGGCAGTCCTTTTCTTCAGTTGCGACCGAATTATCGTTCGTGTCATTCCGAGCCTTACGAAGAAAACCCGATGGATTTCCTTCACGGCCCCTGTTCTCTTGTTGATTCTCATCGCAGGTTCCATCTATGCGACATCACCGGCAATGCCGCCGTTTACGGCAAAAGATGCTGTTCAATTTGCCACTTCCGGAAACGGCACTACGATTGACCGATTTCCGAAGGAAGAGGGCCAAGTGAAGCTAAACATTGGAGGCTATCATGTTGAGCGGGAAACGAAAGTAGAAGAAACGGCCCAAAAGGAAACTTACCATGTGGTGTTCACCGAACGCTGGCATAAAGATGAAGATAAGGGTCAATATCGGATGATCTATGAGGTCAGCCGCGGAAGCATGGGAGCCCAGGGAGGAGAGGGCGAGGAGCCTCCATATTTGCAGTTCAAGTAACGGCGGTTCTTGCGGCGGTTCGGTTGCTGTAACGTCGTTCCCTGGAATGATTCAGCAGCATTTGTTATGCTAATCGAATAAGCATCTGAATTTTTAAGCAGGAGCTTGTAATTTCAGGTGCGAATGTGAAGCTCCCATAAAAATCCCGGATCATTCGCACCTCGAAATTTGTCGAAATCAGTAAAGGTTGTTAGGATTGACAGAAAGTCAAGAATGAATTAATGTTTTTTATGTATGATTATTGCGGCAAAAAATGGATTATTCATGCTATAATAGCATGAAAACGATTTATTTCGCTGTCGCACTCCGTATGGAGTGCGTGGATTGAAACCAATCTGACGACCATACGGAGGATTCATCCAGCAGTCGCACTCCGTATGGAGTGCGTGGATTGAAACAAAGGAGCAAAAAGGAATTGTCATGCTTGAATCGGTCGCACTCCGTATGGAGTGCGTGGATTGAAACGACAAACTTGTCCAGTCTCCAGTCCCCGCCCGTAGTCGCACTCCGTATGGAGTGCGTGGATTGAAACCGTTGCAATCCGGCTTGGCACCCCAAGCAGCCGGGTCGCACTCCGTATGGAGTGCGTGGATTGAAACTACCCACACAACGAGGATACAAAGTAACCTGTAACGTCGCACTCCGTATGGAGTGCGTGGATTGAAACTACGTGATGGCGGGTATGTTGCTGTAACAAAAAGAGTCGCACTCCGTATGGAGTGCGTGGATTGAAACCTTGATGAAATCTTTGTCCAAACCAGTTTCACCCGTCGCACTCCGTATGGAGTGCGTGGATTGAAACAAACTTGTCCGTTAACAATCTATCTCAACTGCCGTCGCACTCCGTATGGAGTGCGTGGATTGAAACTAACTCAACGGCAAACTTGAACTCGTCGTTTGCCGTCGCACTCCGTATGGAGTGCGTGGATTGAAACATGATTAATCTCCCCTGTTTTTATGTCTGGCTTGTCGCACTCCGTATGGAGTGCGTGGATTGAAACATTTCCACGACGGTCGTCAGCAGCGGGGTGATTCCCGTCGCACTCCGTATGGAGTGCGTGGATTGAAACTCCAATGGCCTCCCGCTGGTGCGGGCCGTCATGCCGTCGCACTCCGTATGGAGTGCGTGGATTGAAACTGGTATTTGCTCTAGATGAGTTTACTGTTTTGGGTCGCACTCCGTATGGAGTGCGTGGATTGAAACCGTTTATTGGCGCATCCAAGGTGAAAGTGTTACCAGTCGCACTCCGTATGGAGTGCGTGGATTGAAACTTGAAAAGACGAAAGCCAAGCTGTCCAAGATTGAAGGTCGCACTCCGTATGGAGTGCGTGGATTGAAACCGACAGCGTACAACATATTGAATATTAAGTAACGTGTCGCACTCCGTATGGAGTGCGTGGATTGAAACAACAGGAATTTACCCCCTAAGTTTACGCAGAAGCTTGTCGCACTCCGTATGGAGTGCGTGGATTGAAACTGGACAGCAAACCGATTGTATTTCAGATCGTTTGTCGCACTCCGTATGGAGTGCGTGGATTGAAACAACAACCGCTGCAGCCTCCTCCGGCGTCATGCCCTCCGTCGCACTCCGTATGGAGTGCGTGGATTGAAACTGCCCGAGCGGATGCCTGTCCAGACGCGGCCGGCGTCGCACTCCGTATGGAGTGCGTGGATTGAAACGCACAGGATGAATTCATGTCCTTGTACTTTCCAGTTGTACTCCATACGGAGTGCGTGGATTCGTGGAGTGAAACTTCCAGTACCGACGCTACTTACGGTCCACCGGGCCGCACTCGATATGACTCATCGTACACCTATAGGAAAATGCCGGGTTTAAACGGATTCACAACAGGAATATCAAACGAATATCACTTAGCCCCCCTTCGAACAGACAGGAGACTGTTTGGTTGAAGGGGGTTTTTATGATCCATTGTCGAAATTTAGTGTTAAATTTTCCAATTTTTTAAAAGATTAAGAAGGATTTAATTAAATAGCGTCGAAAGTAGTTTTAGGACATATCGCATGAAATACCAATGGAGTATAGGCGAATTTTCATGTTTATGGAGGACATATGGACTATATTGCTCACATTCGTCACAAGGACAGCAAAATTCAGACCGTGCAGCAGCATCTGGAGGAGGTCCGGGCGGGCTGCGAGCGAAATGGCGATAAAATCGGAGCTACATATTTGGCAGGCTTGACCGGCCTGCTGCATGATATGGGCAAGCATACAGACGAATTCAAGACATATATTCAAGAAGCGTTCAACAACCCCGGAGCTCCTCCTCGAAGGGGATCGGTGGACCATTCTACAGCAGGCGGACGGCTGCTGTATCGCCGTTATCACCAAAAGGCCAAAACGCTGGAAGACAAGCTGACAGCAGAGTGGCTGGCTAACTGTATTATCTCGCACCATCAGGGATTAAGGGATTTCCTTGCTCCTGAATTGGACTCCCCATTTCTGGAACGTGTGGCTGTAAAGGAATTGAAGGAATATGAACAAGCAGAGGCCGTATTTTTTGACAAGGTGGCCGCAAGTGAGTTAGACCGTTATTTTGCGCAGGCGAGAGACGAATTGGCGGATTTTCATCAAAAGTACCGCCTCTCCCCGATTATTGCTTCGCTGCTGATGAAATATATATTTAGCTGCCTGATCGACGCGGATCGGACAAACACCCGGCAATTTGAAGAAGACGAACAACCGGAGCCGCACACAAGCAACCAGTCTTTTTTTGAAAGAAGCTATGATGC
Source organism: Paenibacillus sp. y28 (assembly GCF_037137075.1). NCBI lineage: Bacteria > Bacillati > Bacillota > Bacilli > Caryophanales > Paenibacillaceae > Paenibacillus > Paenibacillus sp. y28. The sequence continues at coordinate 31,384 of NZ_JBBBNV010000003.1, read as the reverse complement.
TTTAATGAACAGGCTTGGGGAATATGATCGGGATCAGGATGCGGACAAGCCGATTAACCGGCTGCGGCGGGACATGTCGCTTCAATGTGAAGCAGCTGCGATGCGTCCGTCAGGCATCTACACGTTGTCCATTCCTACAGGTGGCGGGAAGACGCTGGCCAGTCTGCGTTATGCGCTCAAGCATGCTTTGGAGTACGGGAAAGAGCGAATTATTTATGTCGTGCCATATACAACGATTATTGAGCAGAACGCCGCTGAAATCCGGGATATTTTGCAGGAGCACGAATTGATTCTGGAACACCACTCCAACGTCATTGAAGAACAAGGGGAAGAGGGAGAAGATTACGACGTTCGCAAGAAAAGCTTGAAGCTGGCCAGAGACACATGGGATCGCCCGATTATTTTTACGACCATGGTTCAGTTTCTGAATACGTTTTATGGCAAGGGGACACGTAATGTAAGAAGGCTGCATCAATTGGCCAATGCCGTGCTGATTTTTGATGAAGTTCAGTCTGTTCCGGTCAAATGCATTTCGTTATTCAACGCCGCTCTGAATTTCCTGTATCCGTTAGGGCGTTCCAGCGTGCTGTTATGTACAGCGACCCAGCCGGCGCTCGATTTTGTAAAGCATAAGCTGAATCTCTCCGAGCAAGCCGAACTGATTGAGAATATTAGCGAGGTTGGACACAGCTTTAAACGGGTTGAGGTGCTGGACCGTACAACTCCGCTAGGCTGGGGAGCTGAAGAATTGGCATCCTTTGTTCGGGACAAAATGGTTGAGGTTCAAAGCGTATTGATCATCCTGAATACGAAAACGGCGGTCCGCAAGCTGTTTGCCCGACTTGAAGAAGAGCCTTGGCTTCGTGACACCAATGTGAAGCTGTTCCACCTAAGCACGAACATGTGCGCAGCTCACCGTAAGGATGAGCTATCCAGGATAAAAGCTGCCCTTAAGGCCGAAGAACGGGTGATTTGTGTCAGTACGCAGCTTATTGAGGCGGGAGTGAATATCAGCTTTGAGTGCGCGATTCGATCTCTAGCGGGACTGGATTCGATTGCGCAGGCCGCAGGCCGGTGTAACCGCCATGGCAAGGATGCCCTGCGGGAAGTGTATATTATTCAAGCTGCTGATGAGAGCTTGACGCATTTGCCGGAGATTCGAATCGGAGCGGAGATGACAAAGCGGATACTGTATGAATTTGAGCAGGAGCCCGGGCGATTTGGGCATGATTTGCTGTCAGCCTCTGCGATGCAGGCTTATTTTGAATATTATTATACTCGCATTCAGAACGAAATGGATTATCCCATACCGAAGCTGGGCAAGCAGCTGTTTGATTTGCTCCATTACAATAAAGACTATTTTGCAGCCTATAGGAATAAGAGGGGAAAAAATCCTGAAATCATCAGCCGCTCTGCCTTTGCGACGGTCGAGCAGCATTTTGAGGTTATCAGCAGCAGCGCCAGATCCGTGCTCGTTCCTTATAACGAGGAGGCGCGGGAGTTCATTGAGGAGCTGAATGGGGAACTGGAGGCTGGAGAGCTGGGGACGTTACTCAGAAAGCTCCAGCCGTATGTGGTCAATATGTTTGAACATGAGTTCAGGAAGCTTCATACAAATCAGGATGTGTATCCCTTGTTGCACGGTCATGTGCTGGCCCTGAGAGAAATCGCCTATTCCAAGCGGTTCGGGGTTGAAACCGATGGGGAAGGGGAATGGCAGTCGGCGATTGTTTAATTTGTAAAGGAGGGCTTGGATGCGAAATCAAATTGAGTTCGAGGTTTACGGGAAATATGCACTCTTTACCGATCCACTCACCAAAATCGGAGGGGAGAAATTCAGCTACCAAATTCCTTCATTTCAAGCGCTGAAGGGAATTGTAGAATCCATATACTGGAAACCGACCTTGATCTGGTATGTGGATGAAGTGCGGATTATGAACGTTATCCAAACGGAGTCCAAGGGTATTCGTCCTATTGAATATAGCGGGGGCAATACGCTTGCTTATTACACCTATTTGAAGGACGTGCGGTATCAGGTGCGGGCCCATTTTGAATTTAATCCGCATCGGGAAGATTTGATTTATGACCGTAACGAGCATAAGCATCACAATATTAGCAAACGCGCAGTACAGGCCGGGGGCCGCCGAGACATTTTTCTTGGCGCTCGTGAATGTCAGGGATATGTGGAGCCTTGTGTTTTTGGTGAAGGGGAGGGCTTTTACGATGACATTCAGGAAATCGATTTCGGTACCATGGTTCATGGCATCAGCTATCCGGATGAAACCGGGACCAATGAGCGTGTGACGCGCTTATGGCGAGCCAGGATGGAACGGGGGGTCATCCGTTTTATTCGCCCCGAGGAGTGTACGTTAACCCGGAAGACAGGGGAAGGGGTAGCGAAAGCATTCGGCCCGGGGAATATGCAAGCTGCCGATGAACTGCTGGAGCAGCTTGTTCGAGGAGGAGGTGAATGAGTGAGCTGGCTTGCGAATTTAAACAGGACCTATGAGCAAAACGAGCGTGCCATTGGACAATTTGAAAAAAAGAGCAATGACCGCGAGTACGCTTTAATCCCGGTTTCTCACACGACACAAAGCGCTCATATCGAGATTCACTTAGATAAATATGGTAATTATGTGTCTGCTAAAGTGGTGGAAGAAAACGATGCCAGCACCATTATACCGTGCACGGAGGCTTCGGCCAGCAGAGCAGGCACGAATCCTGCTCCACATCCGCTGTTTGACAAACTGGTTTATGTAGCAGGGGATTTCACCCGTTATTGCGGGGAGGTTAAAGGAACGCCCCATACGGATTATGTCCATCAGCTACGTTCCTGGTGCCAGTCATCGTTTGCCCATCCCAAGGTGGAGAGCGTTCTTCGTTATGTAGAGCAAGGAACGCTAATGACCGATTTAATTCGGGATAAAATATTGTGGCTCGATGAGCACAGCAGGCTGATGGACAAATGGACAGGTTCGGCTGAGGAGAAGCCGGAGTTATTCAAAGTGCTCTCGGCAGACCAGAGTGCGGCTTTCGTTCGATTTGCGGTGCGTGTACCCGGGGAGGCAGAGGACAGGCTATGGCGTGATCGCTCTGTACAGGAGTCGTTTATTCAGTTTTATGATCATCTGCTGACGGAGATCGATCTATGCTATGTCACAGGCAAGCAGCTTCCTTATGCAGACAAGCATGCTTCACGAATCCGTAATTCGGCAGATAAATCCAAGCTGATTTCAGCAAATGATAAGAATGGTTTTACGTACCGGGGCAGATTCCGCACCAGCAGGCAAGCAGCGGCTGTTGGATACGAAGTATCCCAGAAGGCGCATAATGCATTGAAATGGCTGATTGAGCGTCAATCCTTTACGATCGATGGCAAGGTATTTCTGGTGTGGGGGACCGAATCACTGGAAATGCCGGACCCGCTTGGGGATATGTCCAGCTTGTATGCACCAGAGGAGGATGAACCATCCGCCGGGGATGTCGCTCATAAAGAATTTGCGAACCGAATCCGGCTGGCTATGGGCGGCTATCGTTATGACGGAGATTACCAGGCGAAGGTGATTATTATGATTCTGGATGCGGCAACCCTGGGGCGAATGTCGATGGTGTACTACCGCGATATGAATAAGGAGCTGTTTCTGAACCGATTGGAGAGCTGGCACAGCACCTGCTTCTGGCTGCACCGCTATAAGAAAAATCAGGACGACAAACGGATTACCTTCTATGGCGCTCCGGCTACGCGTGATATTGCTTTTGCTGCTTACGGCTCAAGAGCAAACGATAAGCTTGTCAAGGGACTCATGGAAAGAATGCTCCCTTGTATTGTTGATGGCCGAAGCATTCCCCTTGATATTGTGCGAAGCGCAGTGAACCGCGCCTCCAATCCGGTCGGGATGGAGGAATGGGAGTGGGAGAAGACGCTGGGCATCGCTTGCGCATTAGTGAATAAAGCGAATGAGAAGGAGGGGTTCAAGGTGGGATTGAATACGGAGAACACGGATCGGAGCTATTTGTTTGGCAGAATGCTGGCGATTGCAGATGTACTGGAACGAAGAGCGCTTGGTCGGGAGGAGAAGCGGGCTACGAATGCAATTCGTTATATGAATGCATTTGCACAGCGGCCTAGGCGGACCTGGACCATTATCCAATCCAACATTCAGCCGTATCAGGCAAGGATGGGTACAGAGGCTGGATATTATAATCGCCTGCTAGATGAAGTTGGTGCCCAATTACAACCGGAGGATTTTACGGACAGGCCATTAAGCGGGCTGTACCTGCTCGGGTTTTACAGCCAGCGCCATGATTTGTATACGCCCCAAAAGAGCAAGCCAGGGACCGAAGCTGAGCCAGGACAGGACCACCCAAATGACAACGAAGAATGATAACGAAGCAAATAGACTAACGAAGCATAATTGATAAAAAGGAGAGAGATACATGAGCACACTTGATCGCAAAATTGATTTCGCCGTTGTTTTGTCTGTCCGCAATGCCAATCCGAATGGGGACCCGCTGAACGGAAATCGCCCCCGGCAAAACTATGATGGACATGGCGAGATCTCGGATGTCTGCTTGAAAAGGAAAATTCGCAATCGCCTGCAGGACATGGGGGAGACGATTCTCGTACAATCAGACGAGCGGCGGGGAGATGCGTATCGGAGCATTAAGGAGCGAGTGGACGCTAACCCGGATGTTCAGGAATATGCAAAGGGCAAATCGCAAAATAACGAGCTTTATGCCCAGGCAGCCTGCAAGTCATGGATAGATGTGAGAAGCTTTGGACAAGTTTTTGCTTTTAGCGGTTCCGATGTATCGATCGGTATTCGTGGTCCGGTATCGATTCATACGGCTGTCAGTTTGGACCCGATCGACATTTCCAGCATGCAGATTACGAAGAGCGTCAATGCTGTAACCCCCAAGGACCCGAATAAGAAAAGCTCGGATACGATGGGGATGAAGCACAGGGTCGACTTTGGCGTGTATATTTTTTATGGAAGCATCAACACGCAGTTGGCAGAGAAAACCGGATTCACATATGAAGATGCAGAGAAAATTCGGGAAGCGTTAAGAACCTTGTTCGAAAATGATGCTTCCTCTGCCCGCCCGGATGGAAGCATGGAGGTGTACCGCCTGTTCTGGTGGGAGCATGAATCCAGACTGGGACAATATTCCTCGGCCAAAGTCCACCGCTCTTTGCAGGTGCGTTTAAAGGATGATGTCCACGAAGGGAAATCAATCGAGGATTACGTGTGCACACTCCAGCCACTTGAAGGCTTACGTGTACAAGAGTATGCAGGGCTATAACGAAGAGGAATACTTGCTGCTTTCAGGGATTCAGCATTTCAATTTTTGCAGAAGGCAATGGGCCTTAATTCACATCGAACAGCAGTGGGAAGAAAATGTGCTTACAGTAGAAGGCACACATCTTCATCATAAAGCCGATCAGCCGACCATCCGCGAAAAAAGGGGAGACAAGCTGATTGTCCGTGCATTGCCGGTCTATTCAAGGCAGCTTGGGATTACAGGAATTTGCGATGTGGTTGAATTCATCCGTGATCCGGGCGGCATACCACTGGCCGGGGAGGAAGGGCTTTACCTTCCTTATCCTGTTGAATACAAGCGTGGCAAGCCCAAAAGAAATGATTCGGATCGTTCCCAGTTAATCGCTCAATTGATGTGTCTGGAGGAGATGCTGGTCTGTCAACTCTCCAGCGGATACCTCTATTATGATGAAATAAAACACCGTGTCGAAGTCACGGTTACCCCTGCCGATAGAGAACAAGTCAAGAAGAGCCTGAGCGAAATGCATCATTATTTTCAAAGGAATCATACGCCAAAAGTGAAAACAGGGCCCCATTGTCAAAGCTGTTCTTTGCAGCGGGTTTGCTTGCCTGAAATGCTGAATCAAAGAACCGTTTCAAGCTTTATTGAAAGCAGGTTGCTGGAATGAAAAAGCTGCTGAACACACTATTTATTACAACGCCGGATACGTACTTATCCCTGGATGGCGAGAATATCGTGATTAAACACGAAGAAGGAGTTCTTGCGCGATATCCTTTGCACAATCTCGAAGCGGTCTGTACATTCGGCTATGCAGGAGTAAGCCCGGCCTTAATGGGGGCTTGCGCTACGCGCAGCATCGCGCTTACGTTTATGACCCGAAGCGGACGTTTTTTGGCCCGCGTCATCGGAGAGGATCGGGGCAATGTGGTGCTTCGAAAGGAACAATATCGCATTTCGGATGATAAGAACCGAAGCGCGCTGCTGGCCAGAAACATGATTTTGGGTAAACTATATAACAACAAATGGATTTTGGAGCGTGCTTCGAGAGACTACCCTCTCCGAATGGATATTCCTCAAATCAAGCGTGTGACGGCATCCTTGACAGAGACGATGAAGCTTGTCCGCAGCGTGGAGGATTTGGATGTCCTACGCGGCCTGGAAGGTAGTGCGGCGGTTCAATACAATTCGGTGTTTGATGATTTAATCTTGCAGCAAAAGGAACACTTCTTCTTTCATGGGCGGAATAAGCGTCCACCGCTGGATAATATGAATGCGCTGCTGTCCTTTACATATACTTTGCTTTCTAATGATATGGCCGCAGCTCTGGAGGCGGTTGGTCTGGATGCATATGTTGGATTTCTGCACAGGGATCGGCCGGGGCGGGCTTCTTTAGCGCTGGATGTTATGGAAGAGCTTCGAGGTGTGTATGCGGACCGTTTTGTACTTTCCCTGGTGAATAAGCGGATTATTCATGAAGATGGCTTTTATCGGAAAGAAAACGGTGCGGTGATTATGGACGATGACACGAGAAAGAAAGTATTGAAGGCGTGGCAAGAGCGAAAGCAGGAGAAATTGCTTCACCCCTTCTTGAACGAAAAAATCTCCTGGGGACTTGTTCCCTATGCACAAGCTTTGCTTCTGGCCCGGCACATTCGGGGAGATTTGGACGAATATCCTCCATTTTTGTGGAAGTAGGTGTCGGATTGCTCATACTCATTACATACGATGTAAGCACATCCAGCAAAGAAGGCAGAAGAAGGCTGGCTCAAGTTGCGAAGAAGTGTCTGGATCATGGGCAGCGGGTTCAAAATTCCGTGTTCGAATGCATCCTGGACTCAACACAGCTTCGGCGGTTAAAGTATGAATTGGAAGCGATAATCGATGAAACAACGGATAGCTTACGCTTCTATAATTTAGGGGACAACTATAAAACCAAGGTTGAACATGTAGGTGCCAAATCATCTTATGATATGGAAGGTACCTTAATCATTTGAGGTGCGAATGTGAAGCTCCCATGAAAATCCCGGATCATTCGCACCTCGAAATTTGTCGAAATCAGTAGAAGATATGATGTTTGATAGAAAGTCAAGGATTGATTAATATTTGTTTTACATGATTGTTGCGGGAAAAATTGATTTTTCATGCTTTGGCGGCATGAAAACGATTTAATTCGCGGTCGCACTCCGTATGGAGTGCGTGGATTGAAATCGCCGCTTGACGGTCATAATCTGCAAGCTTGTACGGTCGCACTCCGTATGGAGTGCGTGGATTGAAATGATTTCTTGAACTTCGCCGCCAGCCACACGGATGTGGTCGCACTCCGTATGGAGTGCGTGGATTGAAATGTTGTTGTGATTAACGAAAGCCTTTGGCGATACGTCGCACTCCGTATGGAGTGCGTGGATTGAAATTTCCAAGAAGGAGAATGTCTTGACTCGCGTCGATGGTCGCACTCCGTATGGAGTGCGTGGATTGAAATACAGCAACCGAAACGGACATTGTCGAGATCATAACAGTCGCACTCCGTATGGAGTGCGTGGATTGAAATATCGGGAGTAGTGCCGTCAAAATACTCCTCCAATTGTCGCACTCCGTATGGAGTGCGTGGATTGAAATTCTCGATTTCCTTCACTGTGACGCCCGGCTCCTGGGTCGCACTCCGTATGGAGTGCGTGGATTGAAATTTAATGGCATTTGTTTTGGCTCAAGAGCAGGATGCTTGTCGCACTCCGTATGGAGTGCGTGGATTGAAATCGGCGGAGTGGTGGCAAGTGGTGGGGCAATAAGCGTCGCACTCCGTATGGAGTGCGTGGATTGAAATTCTGCGTGTATACGGGGCTGGGGCTCCTGCTCCGTCGCACTCCGTATGGAGTGCGTGGATTGAAATTATTACGATGGATTTTGAATATCTCAACAATGTTGTCGCACTCCGTATGGAGTGCGTGGATTGAAATAACAACGGGTCATCTGCTGCAGGAAGGACCAGAGTCGCACTCCGTATGGAGTGCGTGGATTGAAATTATCCAGCTGAGCAAGGATGCAGTTAGCAAGGTCAGTCGCACTCCGTATGGAGTGCGTGGATTGAAATGCCAGTGGAATCAAGTACTCATTAAGGAAGCGATGTCGCACTCCGTATGGAGTGCGTGGATTGAAATATTCCTGAATAGATGAAGGGATATGCACCTGCTGTCGCACTCCGTATGGAGTGCGTGGATTGAAATGGTCGCATTTCATGAAATGGTTCACAGTACCGGGTCGCACTCCGTATGGAGTGCGTGGATTGAAATGATAAAAAAAATTGCGGGTAAGGCGAAGGATGCTAGTCGCACTCCGTATGGAGTGCGTGGATTGAAATAGGCCATTGGCTGTAATAATAGCCGCAGCAACCTGGTCGCACTCCATATGGAGTGCGCGGATTGAAATACTCTGGCCATTTTTTCCGCACCGCGCGCAGCTCCCAGCGCGCGGTGTTTCGCTGCATGACGGCGGTCGGTCGACCACATAACTAGCCGGCATTTACAAGCCGGTCGCACTCCAAACGGAGGGCGCGTATCCGACACCAAATGGAATTTACAGGAGAGCCATACCTCGACATAGGTATTGAGCGCCAAGCAACAAAAGCGTCTATGCGCACCGGATTTCAAGGTGCGCATAGACGCTTTTGTTCAGGTTCTAATATCAGCTTGTGCAGGCAGTCCTGTAAACAGTTCAAGCAGCACCAGTAGTAGCACCAGAGTGCCTAGACAGGGCTTCCCGCCCGCAATACGAGTACGCCGGTTGCAGGCAGATCAGCTTCACCGCTGAGCACGCGCCCGCTAATCAAATCGGTATGCTGTCCGGCAGGAAGGGTGACCTTCGCCGGCTGGGCCAGGTGGTTCAGCACGAACCAGTAGCGCTGGCCGTTCGCTGCTTGACGGCAGGTTACTTCGATTCCGGCTGGCGCTTGGAACGGCGCTTCGATGCCCAGATCAGAGGTGATGCTGTCCAGCAGCTCCGCCAGCAGACGGGCTTCGGGCTGGGTGCCGACGTAGTAGGCGCGGCCTTGGCCGAAGCGGTTTACTGTTATGGCCGGAGAGCCAGCGAAGAAATCCTCGGCGAAGCAGGCCAGCGGCTCTGCTCCTTCCAGCCGGATGACGTCGGCCCATAGGGTGCAGGAGGCCTCCGTCAGCGGCGAGCGGTCCGAAGGAAGCAGGCGGTTCGTATCTCCCGGCAGCATCGGATCGAATTCTTCGACCTGTATGCCGAGCAGCTTCCGCAGGGGGGCCGGGTAGCCGCCGAGATGAATGCGGTCATTCTCATCCACAATACCGCTGAAGAAGCCGACAAGGAGTGTTCCTCCGGCGGAGACAAAGCGCTCCAGATTATCTGCCACCCCAGGCTTCACCATATATAAATTCGGGGCGATGACGAGCTTGTAGCCGCTCAGGTCGCTATCCGGCTGTACGAAATCGATGGCGATGTTGCGCTCGAACAGCGGCTGATAATAATTCATGATTTGCTCCAGGTACAGAACGTCCCGGCTCGGCTTGGAATCCAGCTCCAGCGCCCACCAGTTGTCCCAGTCAAAGAGAATGGCCGCTTTGGTATGGATGCGGGTATCGACCAGCTCGTCGAGCTTCCTGAGCTCCTGTCCGAGCTGCTCCACCTCACGGTATACGCGGCTGTTCTCGTCTCCCGTGTGGCTGACCATGGCGCCATGGAATTTCTCTGCGCCTGCGGCGGACTGCCGCCACTGGAAGAACAGAATGCCATCGCCGCCATGGGCAAGCGTCTGGTAGCTCCATAGCCGCATAACGCCGGGGCGTTTCACCGGATTGCGGCGCCGCCAGTTGACCTGGCTGGTAACCTGCTCCATCAGCACGAAGGGCTGTCCCCCGCGCAGGCTTCGCATCAGATCGTGCGCTGCCGCAGGCTGCACCGGGATGCCGCCCTTTGGCTCGGGATAGCTGTCCCAGGTAACCAAATCGGCGTGCTTCGCCCATCGGAAGTAATCCAGCGGTTTGAAGAAGCCCATAAAATTAGTCATGACCGGAATATCCGGGGTCACTTCCTTGAGAATGCGATGCTCGTTCAGGTAGCACTCCAGCAGGCTGTCATCCATGAAGCGGGCGTAGTCGAGCTGCTGGCCCGGGTTAGCGAAGGTCGGTGCTTTGCGCGGGGGCTGAATTTGGTCCCAGCTGTAATATTTCTGGCTCCAGAAGTTCGTGCCCCACCGCGCATTCAACTCGTCCAGCGTGCCATACCGCTGCTTCAGCCAGACACGGAAGGCGGCTGCACTTTCTTCGCTGTAGCAGCGGGATACATGACAGCCGTATTCGTTGTTAATGTGCCACATGGCAAGCGCAGGATGCTCCTTGTACCGCTCGGCGAGCTGCCGGACGAGCCGAGCGCAGAATTCCCGGTAGGTGCTGCTGTTCGGGCTGTACTGCTGTCGGCCGCCAAAGGAATACTGCACTCCGTTCTCATCGATGGGCAGAGTGTCCGGGAATTCCAGCGCCATCCAAGCGGGCGGCGAGGCGGTAGCTGTAGCCAGGTCGGCATAAATGCCATTGTCCGCCAGCAAATTCATCAGCTTATCCAGCCAGGTGAAATCGTACGTATTCCGATCCGGCTGCAGCACAGCCCAGCTGAAAATACCGATGCTGACCAGATTGACGCCGGCTTTGCGCATCAGGCGCATATCTTCAAGCCAAACCTCCTCCGACCACTGCTCCGGATTATAGTCGCCGCCATAGTACAGGTGGGGCAGCTTCGCAGTTCTCCAATCCAACATTCTACAGGCCTCCTCAAAAAAGGTGATGGTTCACTTGTAATGGTAACGATTAGCATGCTTTGAAGCAGAGACGGATTACCGTTTGCGTACGCTTCCATTCCCTGTCAGGAATGGACACGGGCGTTGTCCCCGGAAGAGGGAAGTACATCCGTTTAACTGAAATAGTATAACGATATGAATATGATAAATCGGAATACTGTTGTATATCAATCGAATAATATTCATGTTAGTATAACGATATTCATGTATGAATGGAGGAGGTGAGTGCGTTGAACGAATGCTTATTCCGCACGCTGACGGAGGCGGATTTGAGGCTGCCCTTTTATATGACGGGAAGCGGGGGCTGGAATAATCAGGAGACGGTCCTCCGGGAGCAGGGCTTTCCTGATTACCAGTGGATTCAGTGCCTGGAGGGAGAGGGGGTTCTGATGACGGAGGGCTTCCGCGAGACTGTAGGCCCGGGCCAGGGCATGCTGCTGTTTCCGCACCAGGCGCATGAATACCGGGCGGTTCAGGAGCCATGGAGAGTCCGCTGGGTCACCTTTGGCGGCAAGCACGCGGAAGAGCTGCTGGCGGGGCTTGGTTTTACACATTCTGAGGTACTGTATGTCGCCTATCCTGAAATGACTCTGGCTCGGCTTCAGGATATGGAGAAGGCGGCGCGCACGGAAGGGGCGATGGCCTGCTTCGAAGCGTCCAGGCTTATTTACGATTTGCTGCTGGATTTGCACCGCTACGGCTCGGCAGGCGAGCAGCGTTCCGCCCAGCGTCACTATGAGCGCTTGGCCCCGGTACTGGCTTACATCGAGCAAAATTATGCCCGGCAGCTGACGCTGGAGGAGCTGGCGGATGAACTGAGTGTCACAGCACAGCATTTGTGCCTGCTGTTCCAGCAGACCCTGGGCTTGCGCCCGTTCGAATATGTCAACCGCTGCCGTATCCGCAAAGCGAAGGAAGCGATGCTGCGGGAGCCGTCCCTCCGTGTGCAGGATGTGGCCGGTCAAGCCGGATTCGAGCATGTAAGTTATTTTATTAAAAGGTTCCGGCAGCTCGAAGGAATGACGCCGAGCCAGTTCCGGCGGCTGTACTTGTAAGCTTGGATGAGGCCGGCTGCGTCATATGGAATCGTGCTTCATGCAAACCCTGCTTCACGCAAACCCTGCTTCATGCAAAAATCCCCCACATGATGTGTGGCGTGGAGGGGTTCTGGAGCCAGGGGGCTTGTCAGGCGGAGGCTCCGGCGGAAACGGAGAGCCCGGGCTTATGGACGTTTATATCCTTCAGCAAACCATCGATAAAGCACCCAAAGATTTCGACGGTATCATGTAAGCGTGTAACAGCGGGAGACGGAACCGAAGTGCGTCAGGGGGTAAAGGCTGTTCTTGTGCAGCGGTTTCGTGAAGGTCCTGATGGAATATTGAAGGCGAGCCTCCTGCACAGACTGCGGGAGTTTTTTCTGCGGCGGTATGACAGCGTACGTGCGGTACGTGGTCGACCGACCGCCGTCATGCAGCGAAACACCGCGCGCTGGGAGCTGCGCGCGGTGCGGAAATTCGATAAAAAAAGCACGAACCCCGAAGGCTCCGTGCCTAATTCTCGCTTTGCAGCCGCTGCATGAAATCCTCGGCCGCACTGTAGCCCTGCTGGCGCAGGTACCAATTGTTGGCCGCCGCCTCTACAAGGCCCGCTACATCGCGTCCCGGCTGCAGCTGAATCTCAATATGCGGAATTTTGATATCCATATATTCTACAAACTTCGGCTCCAGCTCCAGGTCATTGTTGAGCGCGTCGTTCTGCCACTTGGTCAGCTCAATGTCAAGCACGATCCGGGTCTCGTCCTGGAAGGCGCTCCGGCCGTACAACCGGGAGACATTAATCAGCCCGATGCTGCGCAGGGCGAGAAATTCCTTCGTTTTGCCGCTGTGTGTGCCCAGAATCGTTTCGGGCCCTATCTTTTTCAGCACAACGATGTCGTCGGCGACAAGCCGGTGGCCGCGGCGGATCAGGGTATGCGCCGTTTCGCTTTTGCCTACGCCTGATTTGCCTCGCAGCAGAATGCCGATGCCTGCTACATTGACGCAGACCCCGTGCACCGCAATCTCCGGCGCAAGCGCCTTGGCGAGATAGCTGTCGATTAGCTCGACGCAGCGGGCCGTCGGCATCGGGGTACGCAGCAGCGTGATGCCTTCTTCCTCGCAGTGCTTTTTCAGATACGTCAGCCCGTCGAGATTGCGGGTAACGACGAAGCAGGGCGGACGGTACTTGACGATATTGCCGATATGCAAATTGCGCTCGTCCTCGCTGAGCTTGTGCAGATAGTTAATCTCCTTGCTGCCCAGCACCTGGACATGCGCATGCGGGAAAAAATCAAAGTACCCGACAAACTCCAGACCCGGACGATTTGCCCGCGGCTTTGGAATAACAGCGTGCATATGCTCGCCGCCGGCCAGCACCTCAAATGAGAAGCGCTGAACCAAATCATGAACCGTGACCGATTTCATGGCTGCCTTGCTCTCCTTCCTCATGACTAGCTTCAAAGGGTTGAACATACGTATTCTACATGACGGCGGGATTCCCTTTTTTACGAACCGACTGAATTACCGGCAGCAAGAGCTATATTCACCCTGCTGCATACCTGCACGCCAGAGCAAAGCTCTGTATGAAATACAGGCGTTCCCGGCTGCAGCGGGCAAGCATAATTCGGAAATTGCATACATTTTGGACAGCAGTTCATGCTCCGTTCATATTGGTATGTTAAAAATAGGAATGAGCGCAGGTGAGAAGGAATGGTTTCATCTAAACCGATCTATAGGAGGCAGCTAATTCTATGTACATCTCCAATTATTCCAGTTCGTTGTATAAGCAGGCTTGGGCCGGCTATAGCTCCCTGAACCAGACAAGCGGGACACAATCCGGTACGGAATCCAGTCAGACGAATGCTTCGTCAACCGTGTCAGGTACGGGAAGCAAGGATTCCGCCCGGCTCAGCTCACAAGCGATGGAAATGTTTAAGAACGGCCAGCAGGGCGGCCCAGATACGCAGGAATTGACTGCGGATGAAATGCGGGAGAGACTGGCCCGGCTAAAGGAACGGCTGAATTCCGAAAGCAGCGGCGCAGAGGCGACTACCCAGCCGGGTTTATTGCAAATGAAGGACGTGCTGAATGCGATCGATTTGAGCATCGCCACTGACGAGGAGCTGTCTGGCGCTCTTGATAAAATCGATACGATTTTGCAGGAAAACCGGCCTTCGCCGTTTCAGAGGATGAGCGCTCAGTCCGGTCATATGGCGGTCAAAGCGGCGCCGCCGGAGCAGGGTCCGGCAAGCCTTCCGGAGCTGTCTGCAGACGAGATGAAGCAAATGTTGACCCAAATCCAAAACGACCTTCGTTCGGTTGAAGCAGACAGTTTGACCGACACCGGGGCACAGTCCCTGGTGAAGAAGCTTCAGGAAACGCTAAGCGGAACGGATTTGTCCACCGCAACGGATGAGGAGCTGGCCAGTCTGATGGACAGCGTAGGGGCGATTATGGAAGAAAGCTTGAAGACGGCAGAAACGACGCAGGGCAAGCCGCAGGGCCCGCCACCGATGGGAGGCAAGCCGCTAATAGGTCCGCCGCCGGCTGAAGGCACTATCGCGGAAAGCTCTGACGATGCGAGCTCTGATGCCAGCTTTATGGAGAAGCTGCAGCAGCAGCGGACAAACGACCAGTCGGCTGGCTAAGCATTCGGCTGGAGAGGATTGAAATATGGCGTGTATTCTTGTAGTGGATGACGATGAGCATATCCGGGAATTAATCCATTTGAACCTGCGGGAAGAAGGATATGAGGTCATCGAGGCGTCCTGCGGAGAAGAAGCGCTGCTCTCAATGAAGAAGCGGCGCATCGATCTGGTCATTATGGACATCATGATGCCGCAGATTGACGGCTGGGAGCTATGCAGGAGAATGAGACAGATGAATGAGGAGCTTCCGCTCCTGATGGTGACGGCCAAAGGGGAAACCGCGCATAAAATTAAAGGCTTCCGGCTCGGGGCGGATGACTATATTGTCAAGCCGTTTGACCCCCAAGAGCTGATGGCGCGGGTTAAGGTTCAACTGAAGCGGTACCGGACCGTGTTTTCCCGGCAGCTGCAAATCGGGGATGTGGAGCTGAACCGCAGCACGTATATGGTCAGGCGGGGCAGCGAACGGCTGGTGCTGCCGTTAAAGGAATTCGAGCTGCTGTTTAAGCTGGCCAGCTTTCCGGGGCAGATTTTTACCCGCAACCAGCTTATTGAGGATTTATGGGGGCACGACTATGTCGGGGATGACCGGACGGTTGACGTGCATATCAAGCGGCTCCGGGAGCGCTTCGAGCATAATGCCGACAGCTTCGTCATTACGACAATCCGGGGACTGGGCTATAAATTGGAGGCTACTGAGCCGTGAGAACCTTGTACACACGCGTCGTGCTCGTATTTCTTGCTGCCGCGCTGGCCGGGCTGCTCACTGCTTATGCAGCTACGACAGTCTTGTTTGAGCATCGGGAATCCGATCAGTTTCAGGCCGATATGCTTCTGACCGGGCAGGAGATGATTCGTTTGCTGCGTCAGGGCAGTGATCTGAACTGGGACGAATATGCACAAAGCTTGGCGACGGTTCATGCGTACAGCGTTCTGATTTACAATCAGGCGGGCGAACTGAAGCGCTTCGGAAGCCATGTACAGGAGCTGGACGAAAGCCTAATCCCGAGAGAAGAAATCGCGGCAGTGCTTCATGGAGAGGTGCGCCGCAGCGAAGCTCAAGGGCCGCCGGAGCAGACCTGGATTGGGGTCCCGTTTTGGCTCGAACAAGAACGGCTGGCTATGATTCTGCAGCCTGGCGTTCCCCATGCGCCTCGCAATGGCAAATGGATTCTGGACGTCAGCCTGATCATCACCTTAATTGTGGGCAGCCTGTTCATCTTATTGGCGGCCTCCTACATTATTAAGCCGCTGCGAGAGCTGACGAAGGCCGTCCATCAGGTGGCCCGGGGAGATTTCAATGTCAGCCTGAGCTGGCGTGACCGGGCGGACGAGCTGGGGATTTTGGCGCAGGGTGTGCATCAGATGGCGCAATCGCTCAACAAAATGGAGGGGATGCGTCAGGATTTCGTCTCCAACGTATCCCATGAAATACAATCTCCGCTTACCTCGATAGCAGGCTTCTCCAAGGCACTGCGCAATGAGGCTTTGACACGGGAGCAGCAGCTTCATTATCTGGATATTATTGAGCATGAAAGCAGCCGTTTGTCCCGGCTGAGCGAGAATTTGTTGAAGCTGGCCTCGCTCGATTCGGACCACCATCCGTTTCAGCCGCAGCGCTTTGAGCTGGACGAGCAGCTGCGCCGCATGATTGTGCTGTGTGAGCCGCAGTGGTCCGCCAAGCGGCTGCACCTGGATCTGCAGCTGACAAGAGTCGATATTGTCGCCGATGAGGATCAATGCAGCCAGATCTGGCTCAATCTGCTGAGCAATGCGATCAAATTTACCCCGGACGGCGGGACAATCGGTGTCGAAATAACAAGAGGCACAGGGGAAGTGCTTGTGCGGATTTCAGATAGCGGTGCGGGGATTAGCGAGGAGGAGCGCTCCCGTATCTTCGAACGGTTCTACAAGGCGGATCAGGCGCGGCGGCGCACACAGAGCGGAAGCGGGCTGGGGCTGGCGATAGTCAGCAGAATTGTAGCCCTGCATCAAGGCCGGATTGAGGTTTGGAGCGAGCCGGGGCAGGGCTCTGTGTTTACGGTGACGCTGCCGACAGCGGCAACGGGAGGCCAGCTGCTTCATTGAATAGCTTGCAGCGCCTTCGTACATTTTTTTTGCCGTACTACTATCTGTACTGCCGTCGCCAACCTGCTCCATCCGGTGCCACACGGCGTGCCGGAGCTGCGCAAGGTGCGAGCATTGCAATTCAAGCCCTAGATAGAACTGAACTGATTTTGTCTTGGTTATCGTGCCATTATAAAAAATGCAGAAGTCTCCGAGCCTCTTTCGTGATGAGGCCGGAGACTTTTTTTACCTGCAATTCGAGGCTCGGCGGCCGCTTTCGGTACTGTTTGCCACCGGGCGGGCAGCTTCATCCGAAATAAGAATACCCGCCGATACGAGCGAAGATTTCAGGCTGCCAGTGGCTGACGGGATGGCTGGATATGAACTCCCTCAGTCCGCTTTGATTCATATTTTCATCAGAAAATCCTGCCAGATAAGCAAAATCCGGGCGTGTGGCCTGGCCCAGCAAATAGGCGGAGCGGGTTGAACCCCGTTTGCGGTGCCGGTTCAGCTCCTCGATGATCCCGGCTTTATTTTTGATTCCAATGCCATGCCCGTAGTAGGTGCCGTCTCCCATGTCAATCACATTCTCGCCCTGCCATTCCATTTCCGACGGCCGGACATCCGGATTCTTGAAGTAACGCGCATCCCCGGGCAGAGTGTCCCGCGGATTGGTCGTCGTTAGCCCCAGATCCTCATCCGATTGCCAGTCATGCAGAAACAAGCCGCCGAACAACTCATCGAATTTGGCATCATCGATGGATTCCAGCACAGCCTTGTAGATGACAATGAGCATAGCTGTGGCGCATTCAAAACCGTAGCTTTCTCCATTCCTATAAATATCCCGAATAGCGTCCGACGGCCGGACGCCTGGCCGCAGCTTGAAGCCGCCGTCGCTGGTCCGCTGCCAATAATACGTGTTGCAGCGCGATTTCTCAAAGGTTGCGAACGAAACCCGGCTTTCATACAAATCGCGGGAGGCTTGAATGATTTCTTCCCGCAGCTTCAGCTCGAACAACAAATCCTGTGTTGAATCATACCGGTACGTGATTGGGCTGGCTGCGAGCGTGTTCAATATTTTTCGTTCGATTCCATCAAACTGGGCCAAAAAATCGGAACCGAGTGTTGTGCCGGCAACGGCAATCACATGTCCCACCTCCGTCCTTCGGCACAGGCAGCGCCGACGGTTATGCTACACTGTATTCCGAACGGGGGCAAATCATGTGCATAAATATGTCAGCGGAATGACGAGCCGGAAATTTTTTAGCTGAATTTGGGGATACTGCACTTGAACTCAAAGGAGGTGAATGTATGTCCAGCCATGAGGTGAAGCAGGAAGCAAAGCGGATTGCGGAGTGCTGCAGCAAAATTGAATCGCTGACATCCGAAATTGAAATCCGCAACCAAATCGCCAAGATTAAGGAAGCCTGCGCGATGATGGAGCACGCGCTGTAGCCGAGGGTCAGTCTCTGCGAAGGACGCCGACAAACCGCCGAAAGCCCACATGCATAAGCTGCATGGCTTCCGGCGGTTTGTTGTTGTTCCGGTCATGTTTGCTGCTTCATGCGGGCTGTGTGCTGGATGGCGACGAGCGGGCGCGGGGATGTCATGTGGCCCGGGTAGCGGAGAGCTCGAATCATGGCGGATATTTTGCTGTAAAGGCGGGGATCGGGATGATGCAGGAACAGCTTATACTGCGGCTTGGTATTGGCCTCCAGCAGCCATATCCGCCGCTCTCCGTCGATGGCGATATCCAATCCAAGCTCATCGATATTCGGGAATTCCTTATCCATGTAGCCGGCAATCGTCTCCGCAAAGGCACGCAGCTCGTTCTCCGCGATCCGGCAATCCTCCGGCGTGCAGCCGATGCTTTGTGTCAGGGCATCCTCCAGACGAATCCAGCTTCCGCCGCGGCAGTAATTCGTCACGTGCTTGTTCCGGGCTGCGAGCTTGCCCATGACGCCCATCACCTTCCACTTCCGCGCGGGCTTCAGCATCAGGATGCGGAAATCCATCGCCCGGCCGCCGATTCGAATCAGATCGACTCCCTGCTGAATTAAATATTGCCTGCTTGCGGTTTGACTTTGTATAAATTTTATTAAAAGCGGCAGGGACGAATAGGTTCGAATGCCGCCTGCATGCTGCAGGGTGTATTGCCCTGCCCCGGCAGACGATACCTTAAGAATCCCTCTCCCGCCGCCGCCGATAACCGGTTTGATGAACACGATGGGGTGCGTCTTGATCATGTGCTTAAGGCTGGCCGAGGACAGCAGCTCGGTCTGGGGCAGGTGAGGCTGCAGTTGGGGATGCTTCCATAAGGCGAGATGCTTGAGCCATTTGCTGCCGGGATATTTGAGCGAACTAAGCAAGAGCCAACACATCCTTCCGTTAGGATTAGTGTATTCGGGCAGGTGCGGGGAGGTGCGGAGAGAAGGGGGATATATTTTTTTACAAAAACATGCAACAAATCAAGGTTATGGATTCGTTTATAGAGGAAGGGAACAAGTAACAGGGGAGGGGGTGGATAGGAGTGAAAACATGGACTGTAATATCGGTGATTTAGACCGGCAGAGAAACCCAAAATGATTAGGGGAGTTTAAATTGAAAAAACTTATATCATTGGTTGTCTTGGTGGCCTGCTTTTTTTTCGGTAAAATGGCATATTCATCCGATACAATTCAAGCACTTCTCTTTCCAGTCAAGCTTTTATTTAATGGAGAACAGAAGACACCTGGAGAAGCGTATTCGATTTTAAATTACAAGGGACATACGTATGTTCCGATCCGGTTTGTAGCGGAAACGATGGGTGCTAATGTTACTTACGATGAAGCTGCACAATCGATAGAAATCAAATATAATGACTACCGGTTGCCTAGCTTAGCAGCCGTCAGCTCTTCTAGGCAAGAAGCCGGACTTTTACTGAAAGTAAATTCAGAACGAATGGTATACAAGCAGAATGAACCACTGAAATTATGGGCTCAGTTATCGGTGACGGGAGATTCAGAGTTGACCGTTTCCCACGGCACACCATTGATGCATTTCTACATGGATGACAAACAAGGCAATAGAAGAGAAGAGGCTCAATTCGATTATGGCCCTACTGAAGTGATAAAAAAAGGTAATGAATATTTATATCTGATGCCGAGCAGCTTTGTGAAATATTTTAATATCATGAAGAACGGATACAACGATGACATCCCCAATATTAATCAACTGGAGAAGGGGGACTACATCATGGGGGTCGTTGCCGATATCTCTATTGTCGATTCAAATGGGGACGAGAATAGAAAGTATATTTCATCTGATTTCATCATCACAATTGAATGATAGAAAGATAAGAGTTGTTCTCCCCTCGGAGACGAGCTACAATAATACCATTGGCTGTAAGCTCGAACCACCTAGGGAAAGGGAGAACAAACACGTGTATATCCTCGGTATTGATATTGGCACCACAAATAGCAAAGCAGGTCTTTTCAAGCAGGACGGGACGATGGTTGCGATTGCAAGCCGCCCGACCCAAACCTATTATTTGGAGAACGGTGTAGCGTACTATGATCCGGAGCAAATGTGGCAGTCGATGGCTTCTTGCATCCAGGAAGTCACGGAGAAGGCCGGGAAGCCGCAAATCGCTTCGATCGGCATTGCCAGCATGGCGGAAAGCGGGCTGCTGATTGACCGTGCCAGCGGTAAGCCCCGCTCGATGTTTATGCCTTGGTTCGATCAATGCTCCAAGCCGCAATCGGATTTCATTATGAGCCAGTCCGACGCGTTCGAGAACTTCCGCCGCTCCGGTCTGCACGGCAGCTTCAAGCTGGGCCTGGCCAAGCTGCTGTGGCTGCGTGAGCAGCAGCCCGAGGCGTTCGGCGGAAGCGTCTGGCTGTCCGCATCAGGCTATATCGCCTACCGCCTCACCGGTCAAATGGCGTTTGATTATTCGCTTGCGGCCCGTACATATGCCTTTAGCATGGAACGTAAGGCTTGGGATGAGGCGTGGCTGAAGCAGTTTGGCTTCGACGCGTCCATTATGCCGCAGGTGCTGCCATCGGGCACAGTGCTTGGCGGCGTGCTGCCGGAGGTCAGCGAGGCGCTGGGACTTACTACTGCAACGAAGGTGGCCATTGCCGGCCATGACCATGTGGCGGCGGCTTTGGCGGTCGGCTCCATTACACCGGGCGTTGTGTATGATTCGATGGGGACGGCGGAGACGCTTGTCGGGACGCTGGAGGAAAAAGAGCTGGGCCGTCAAGAGTTCGAGGCCGGCCTTTCCTTCGGCTGCCATATCGCCAAGGACCGCTATTTCTGGATGGGCGGCAACTCCGCTTCGGGCGGGTCTGTAGAGTGGCTGCGCGGTCTTCTGGCTGACGAGCAGATGAGCTATGAAACGCTGCTTGGCCTGCTGGAGCAGGTGAAGCCGGGACCGACCGGGATTTTGTATTACCCGTATTTGACCGGAAGCGGAGCGCCTGCGCCGGATTCCAAAGCCAAGGCGGCATGGATTGGCTTGACGAAGGAGCACGGCAAAGCCGATATGATTAAAGCGCTGCTGGAAGGCACCGCCTACCAGCTCGAAGCCATCCGCCGGGTCGCGGAGGGCATTTCCGGACGCAGCATCGAACGGCTGCTCGTCGTCGGCGGCGGCACACGCAACCCGCAGTGGCTGCAGGTGAAGGCGAACATTACCCGGTGCGTGCTGGACATCCCGCCAATTTCCGAGGCGACCCTGCTCGGGGCGGCGCTTGCTGCCGGGATTGGCAGCGGCGTATACGGCTCCGCGGAGGAGGCTTCCCAAGCGGTTGCCGGTCAGGAATCCCGTATGGTGGAGCCGCAGCCGGAGCTTATCGGCCCGTATCGCAAGCTGTATGATGAAGGCTACATGGCGCTTCAGCAGTCTTTGCGGGCATTTTACCGTACATTGTAAGGCTCGTCTGCGGGCCATCTGCAGCGTGCTGCCGATACGTTGAACCTGCCGCTTTAGCGGAAACGCAGAGGTGGAGGCGGAAGGAGAAAGCTTACCCTGTTATCGAGACGCTGCCTGGTGCTGCAGCCTTGTTCATTCCTTCTTGTGCAGTCCCGCAATCCCGCAATCCCGCGAAACCATCCAACGGTCGGGAAGATGTGCTTTTGTCTGCCAACAATCATATATCCCGCAAGCCTTTTTCGCTTGCAAGATCAAGACGCAGCTCTGCAACATTATGCAGCCGGGCTGCGTCTTTGAGTTTGTAATAAATTTACAAATAAAAGGGGGCGCGTTCATGAAGAAACGAAGCCTGGGTGTCATGGGTAGCGTGGGAGCTTTCGGCATGGAGTGCGGAGCGGGAACAGACAGAGAGAGCCTGCATCTTGATTTGCAGAGCGGCATTCCGGCAAAAACAAGCGGTGTGCTGCGCAAGGACGAAGGGCAGACAGCGCTTATTCGTGGGGCAAGCTTAAGCATCCTGCCGTTTGTGCAAGCAGCCGTACCGGCAGGCGGCAGCAGGGGCACGGGCACCATGCTGCGCCGTCTGGCCGTTATATTGGCGGCAATTCTGATTGCGCTGGCTTTTGCCGGCTGCAGCAGCAAGGAAAGCGGCTCACAGCTGAGCACGGCTCCTGCGCCGGAAGGTACCACCTCCAAGGGGGATACCGCTGGAGGCGGAGAATCGAAGCCGGCGGCGGAATCGGGCTCAAGCACGGGAAGCGGGGAGTCCGCTTCAGCCGCGGAAGACTCAACACCTGCAAGCAGCAAATCGAAGAGTAAGGCCACAATGGATCGCGCGGGAACAGAGCCGTTGAAGGAGCGCCCTGCCGCGAATCAGGCTCGAGCTGGACAGCTGACGGCCGGGGAGTGGAACGATTTGGCCCATTGGGACTGGTGGCAAAATCTGATGAATAGCAAGGAGTACGCGCGTTACCAAACGGTGTGGGGCTACAAGCCGGGACAGCGCCTAACCGTAACCGTGCGCAGCGGAGGGGCGCTTGTGGCGGATGCCTCTGTCACATTGACGGATGACCGCCAGGACCAGGTGTGGAAGGCGCGCACAAACAATAGAGGGCAGGCGGAGCTGTTTGTCGGCATGTTTAACGATGCGTCACAGCAAAAAGGCAAGTACCTGCTTCATGTAGATGCGCGGGGAAATCGGAAAACGGTGGAGGCTGTTGAGCTGGGATACAGCACCAAGCTTGAAGTTGAATTGGACGGGGCCGGGACAACGCCGGATCGGCTGGATGTCATGCTGGTTGTCGACACGACCGGCTCCATGGGAGATGAGCTGGGCTACCTGCAGGCGGAGCTGGCTAATGTCATAGAGCGGGTTGCCAAGGATAACGGACAGCAGCTTGAGATCCGTACCAGTGTCAACGTGTACCGGGATCAAGGCGACGATTATGTCGTGCGGTCCTTCCCGTTCGAAAACGATATCAGCGAGTCGGTGGCGCAGCTTCGCAAGCAGTCGGCTGCAGGCGGGGGAGATTACGAGGAAGCGGTGGAGCAGGCGCTGGCCGATGCGATAAGCGGGCATGACTGGAGCGCCGATGCGCGGGCCAGACTTCTTTTTCTGGTGCTGGATGCACCCCCTCACAACAATCAGGCGGTGAAGTCGAAGCTGCAGGCTTTAACCAAGACGGCGGCGGAGCAGGGAATCCGCATTATTCCGGTGGCTTCCAGCGGTGTCAACAAGGATACGGAGTTTCTGATGCGGTTCCTGGGGATTGCTACGGGCGGCAGCTACGTCTTCTTGACGAATCATAGCGGAATCGGCAACAGCCATCTGGCGCCAACGACAGGCACTTATCAAGTCGAGTTTCTGAATGACCTGCTGGTACGGATCATTAACGACTATGCACGCCTACCCTAGGCGTGTTATTTATTTTCAGCAGCTGAGCCGAAACGGTTCTATGTCGTGCCACGCGCTGCTTCCTTGCTGCGCCTCCTTGCAGCGGAATACTGCACGCTGACGGCTAGCCCGGCAGTACCGTAGCCCGGACATCGTTTCCTGACAGGCGCAGGGCAGCTTCATTTTGGAAAATGGATGGATAATAGTGTATCGTGGGAGAAGAAAGCATGATTCAGCGGCCGCAGCTATCGGCAGCCCGGTACCTCCGGGCAAGGTGATTCCCGCAGCGGCGGTATCACCGGATCTCTGCATGATCGGAAGGAGGGGAGAAGACCAATGAACAAGGAGATTAGCGCAGCGAGCGGGCTGTATCGGCTTCGGCCTGCCGGTGACAGCGCAGTGACGGTCGAATGCGGGGAGGCGGGGACGGAAGCCGTTCATCTGGCTGTCAGGCGGGTGTGCAGCCTGCTTGAGGAGCATCCGTTTCCAGGGCTTATTGAGCTTGTTCCCGCGTATACGGCGGTTACCGTTCATTATGATGCTTGGGCTGTTTACCGGGAGACCATCCGGATGGCGGCGGGCAAAGAAGCGGTAAGCAGCGCTGGCGCGCTTCGCCCGGCAGCACCTCTGCTCCGCCGGCAGGAAGAGGACCTGGGAATCCTTCCAGCTCCTGTTGAAGCGGTATGTCACTGGCTCCACGAACGGCTCCAGCGGTTAGGGACATTGCCGCCCGGCGGAGAGGGGGCGGACTGCCGTCTTGTGCGGCTGCCTGTCTGTTACGGGGGAGAATACGGCCCGGATTTGGCTTTTGTCGCGCTGCACACCGGCTTGTCTGAGCGCGAGGTCATTCGCCGCCATAGCGAGGCGGAGTATAAGGTATATATGATCGGCTTTGCGCCGGGCTTCCCGTATCTGGGCGGGCTGCCGCCAGAGCTGTCCGCTCCAAGGCGGAGCCAGCCCCGGCCCGAGGTGCCTAGAGGGGCCGTAGGCATTGCGGGTACGCAGACGGGAGTATACCCTCAGGTAACGCCCGGCGGCTGGCAAATTATCGGGCGGACGCCGCTGAGCTTGTTCCAGCCTGATTGCGATCCGCCAGCGCTGCTGCAAGCCGGGGACCGTATCCGTTTCGTTCCGATTAATCCGGTGGAGTATGCAGCATTGTCCGGGCAGTCCGGCAGCAGCTTCGGATTGTTGAGAGATAACATATACGGTAAGGGGCTGCTAGGATGACGATCGAGGTGCTTCGGCCCGGCATGTTTACAACGGTGCAGGACCTGGGCCGCACCGGTTACCAGCGATATGGGGTGACATCTGGCGGGGCGGTAGACCGCTTGTCGCTGCGTATGGCCAATTTGATTGCGGGCAATCCCCTGCATGCCCCCGGACTGGAAATGACGATGACCGGCGGCACATTTCTGTTTAGGCGCCGGGCCCGGATAGCTTTATGCGGCGCGTTCATGCCCGCCTTTATCGGCGATGTTCTGCTGCCGATGTGGCGGCCTGTCTGGGTGAATAGCGGCAGCACACTGAGGATCGGCCCGGCTGCCGCAGGCCTGCGGACGTATTTGGCGGTCGCGGGAGGTATTGCCGTGCCCCCTGTTCTGGGAGGTGCCGGAACGGACATACGGGCCGGATTTGGCGGCTGCAGCGGGCGGGCGCTTCGCGCAGGGGATGTATTGGCTGTTGGCCGAGACGGCTTGGCTGAAGGCTTTCCAGAGGATGCCGCAATCGGGAGGCTGACAGAAGCTGAAATGGATGCCGCTACGGTTTACGGCGCGGGAGAAGGCCGAGGAGGCGGCAGCGGAATTTCCCGGTTAGATGAGGAGAAGGAGGACGCTGCACAGGCCGGTAATTTGCAAAAGAGGCCGATGTGGCCGCACTGGTCCGCTCGTCCGTGGAACGGCGGGCATCCTCAGCTGGAGCTTCGGGAGCAAAGCGTGTCCCCGTTTCATGCAGCTGTATTCGCTGCAGTAGGGGGGATCGGACATGCGCTTGCGGAGGGCGCGCCTGTCAGTCCAATAGGACCGCGGGTGAACCGGCAAAATTCGGGGAGTCCGGTTGTTGTCCGGTTTGTGCGGGGCAGAGAATATGACTGGTTCACCCCGCAAAGCCGGGAGCTTTTGACCGGGGCTGTTTTTACGATGAGCCCCCTGTCCGACCGGATGGGCTGCCGGTTAAGCGGCCCGGGCCTTACGCTTCTGGAGCCGCGCGAGCTGCTGTCCGAGGGGGTTACGCCGGGCACGGTACAGGTTCCGGCGCGAGGGGATCCGATTGTGTTAATGGCGGACCGCCAGCCGACGGGCGGGTATCCGCGAATCGCCCAAATCATAAGTGTGGATATGCCGCTTCTGGGCCAGCTCCGGCCCGGCGATCAGCTGCGTCTGCAGGAGGTATCGCTAGCCGAGGCGCAGCAGGAGCTGCTGCTGCAGGAGCTGGGGCTGCGGCAGCTATCCGCCGGTTTGCAGCTGCAAGCCCGGCTGTGCGGAGGAGGCCTGTCATGACCATTTATTCCGGCAGCTTGTTTCATTATTATGAGGCGGCGTCAGGTCCGTTCCGGAATTTGTCCGATCTCCCGATAGAGGAGGCGGAGAGGGTACAGGAGCATCTGCGGAAACGGGGAACTAAGCTTTGCTTCCCGGCGTTCAGCCGACTATTTAATTGTACGCAGAGCGCAGGAGCAGCAGGCCCGGATGCTGTTTGCGGCAAAGGGCGGACGCCCTGTTCGTCACGTGCCGCACTATATGACGCTAGGGCCTTGTCCATGGCTACGGGAATGGTTCGATGACAGCCGGGAGCTGGCCATTCCACTGGTGTCCTTCAGGCCTTCGGCAATTAGCTTTACCTCTGGGTGTGGGATGAGGAACCCCTGCTGCCGTGGATGAAAGCTGCGAACTGAAATTAATAGAGTCTGACAAAGGAGATGAGACGATGCAGCCCGTTATTGATTTAAATTGCGATGCCGGGGAAAGCTATGGCGCTTACCGCATCGGACAGGATGACAAGGTGCTGCCGCATGTGACTTCGGCGAATATTGCCTGCGGCTTTCATGCGGGCGATCCCGGTGTCATGCGCAGAACCGTGCAGCTGTGTCTTGTCAGCCATGTAGCTATTGGCGCGCATCCGGGACTGCCGGATCTGGCGGGCTTCGGGCGCCGCGAGCTGCGGATTACGCCGGAGGAAGCCTATGAGATGACCGTCTACCAGATTGGCGCGCTCCAGGCTGTGGTGCGGGCAGAGGGCGGCGGCGGGCTTAGGCACGTGAAGCCGCACGGCGCGCTGTACAATATGGCGGCGGCGGATCGTCCTCTGGCTGATGCCATTGTGCGGGCGGTCTGCGCCGCAGCGCCTGAAGCGCTGCTGTACGGGCTGGCGGGGAGCGAGCTGCTCCTTGCCGCGC
This sequence comes from Paenibacillus sp. y28, assembly GCF_037137075.1. Classification (NCBI taxonomy): domain Bacteria; kingdom Bacillati; phylum Bacillota; class Bacilli; order Caryophanales; family Paenibacillaceae; genus Paenibacillus; species Paenibacillus sp. y28. The sequence goes on along the minus strand of NZ_JBBBNV010000003.1, from coordinate 4,328 downwards.
AAGCGGCCGGGCTTCCTGCGGTGAGCGAGGTTTTCGCCGACCGCCGGTACCGGGCGGACGGCTCGCTTGTGCCTCGTCATCAGGACGGGGCGGTTTTAACCGATCCGGAGGCTGTGCTGGCACAGGCTGTACGGTTGGCTGCCGCCGGAGAAGCAGAGACGGCGGAGGGGGCGATCATTGGCGTGGATGCGGGAACTCTCTGCATACACGGGGATCATCCCCATGCCGCAGAAGCGGCTGTCCGTCTCCGGCAGCGTCTGGAGCAGGAGGGCATTACGATTCGAGCTCCGCAGCGCTAGCAGTCTCACACCACGGGTGTCCGCATGAAATGCTGCCGCCATCACCGAATTTCCCCCTGAGAGGAGTGAGCATCGTTGAACAAACCCGCGAATTCCGGGAGCTGGACCCCTTTTATCCAACTGATTCGGGCGACGAATCCCTCTGTCCCGCGCATGACCGTCGCGCTGCTGCTTAGTGTGGCGACAACCCTGGTCAGCCTCGTCATCCCGTTGTTTACGAAAAATCTGGTCGACAGCTTTACACTCGCTTCCGTTACGCCGATGCAAATTGTGCTGATTGGGACGGCCTTTATTGCGCAGGCGCTGGCGTCCGGATTATCGATTTATTTATTGAACCATCTGGGTCAAAGCGTTGTGGCCGCATTACGGGACCGGCTCTGGAGGAAGCTGCTTGTGCTGCCGGTTTCTTATTTCGACAATCATCGGACAGGGGAAACGGTCAGCCGGATGACGAACGATACCGGAGTCGTCAAAGGACTTATTACGGAGCATGTGGCCAATTTTTTTACGGGAACGATTTCGATTATCGGCTCGGTTGCGATGCTGCTGTATCTGGACTGGCAAATGACACTGACCATGCTGATCGCGGTGCCGCTGACGATGGGGGTTCTGATTCCGCTCGGACGCCGCATGTTCAAGGTTTCCAAGGGGCTGCAGGATGAAACGGCCGCCTTCACGACCGTTCTGACCCAGGTGCTGTCCGAGGTTCGTCTGGTCAAGGCGTCGAATGCCGAAGAGAAGGAATATGCCAGCGGTCAAAGCGGCATTAACAGCCTGTTCCGGTACGGCTTGAAGGAGGCGACGATTCAGGCGCTTATTGGTCCGCTGATGGGCTTTGTTATGATGCTGCTTCTGGTGCTCATTATCGGCTACGGAGGGCTGCGTGTTTCGTCCGGCGCACTGACGGCGGGCGCGCTGGTCGCCTTTATTTTGTACCTGGTGCAAATGATGCTGCCGATGGGCCAGTTTACGCATTTTTTCACGCAGCTGCAAAAAGCCAAAGGGGCCACAGAGCGGATTATCTCGATTCTGGAAGCCGAGGAGGAGGATTATTCGGCCGGCCGGGAGCTGGACAATGCGAAGCGGCCGATTATACTGGAGCATATCTCGTTTAGCTATGAGACCGGGGAACCCATACTTCAGGATATCAGCTTCACCATCGAGCCGGGAAAAGTGACCGCAATCGTCGGGCCGAGCGGGGGCGGGAAGACAACCCTGTTCGGGCTTCTGGAACGGTTCTACATTCCGCAGAGCGGAACGATCCGGATCGGGGACGATCCGATTCAGGAGTACTGTCTGTCCTCCTGGCGGAAGCACATCGGCTATGTGTCTCAGGAAAGCCCGCTCATTGCCGGTACGATCCGCGATAACATTTGCTACGGAATCGGGCGTCAGGTGAGCACGGAGGAGCTGAAGCAAGCGGCGGTAATGGCTTATGCCGACGGGTTTATTGAGGAATTTCCGGCGGGCTACGAGACCGAGGTCGGAGAACGGGGCATCAAGCTGTCCGGGGGCCAGCGTCAGCGTATCGGCATTGCCCGCGCGCTGCTTCGCGACCCGAGCCTGCTTATGCTGGACGAAGCCACCTCCAGTCTGGACAGCAAATCCGAGGTGGTCGTGCAGGAAGCGCTCCAGAATTTGATGGCCGGGCGGACAACCATCGTCATTGCCCATCGGCTCTCTACCGTTATTGATGCGGATCAAATCCTGTTTATCGAGAAGGGGACGATTACCGGCAAAGGGACCCATGCGGAGCTGCTGCAATCCCATGCGCTGTACCGGGAATTTGCCGCGCAGCAGCTTCGGCTTCAGGAATCTCTGTAACGGGCACAGGTTTGCCCGGGGAAAACAACTTAAATCATTCTTTCACTTGTGAGCGGGCTGCTTTTCATGCGTTAATAGAGGTAGCCCGGCCGGCTAGACTTGCGCGAAAGGAGTGTGGTCAAGTTGATTTCACAAGCAGAGGTGGTCTCCGCCTAAAGCGGAGATTATTGTGGACGGAGGGCCTTGGCCCTCCGTTTTATATGACCAATCCCCCGCCGGATCCGCTTCGTCGTATCCGGACGCATACACAAGTTTTGCCGGGCATCAGGGACTGCGGGCTGTCTGAACGAGAGCGGCTGCAGATGGCGCCGAGACCGTATGATCTCACGAACAGGGACGGCGCAAAGGATCGTTTAACTTAAGATTATCTTCAGAAATATGGTCTTGAATCCAAAAGTTGACTGCTTTATAATGAAAACATTCGCCCACAAAGCGATAAAATCAGGTGAAAGGAGAGGGATACAATGTTTGTAGCAGTAAAGTTCCAAATTACACATGAGGTGCTCCACAACTAACCGCATAGCTTTGATCTGCGTCTCGTCCACCTGAATACATAATGGTAACTATCAGGCACGATGAAGAAGTCGTGTTTTTTTATTTCTGAATAAGAGCAAGCAGGTTCTTGTACGGCACAGGCCTTACAGCCCTTCTTATTCAGTCTAAACGGAAAGCCCTCTTGAACCCGGGATGGCCAAACCGTTTATCTGGTTCTATATCATTCGGGAGCGGTGACACGATGAAAGCGTTCGGTTAGCGGAGGAGCAAGCAAATCCACCAACCGAAAACGAGGAGGTTTTCATTCGTGAGTTACAAAAACGGCAAGGACGTTCTCCCCGACAAACTGCTTCAAGAGCTGCAAAAATACATTCAAGGTGAATTGGTATATATCCCGAAGCCGGAGCAAAAACGGGCCGGCTGGGGCGAAAATAACGGAACCCGCAAGCTGATCGAGCGCCGCAACAGCGAGATTTACTTAATGTACAACGGCGGCACGAGCATCCGTGAGCTGATTCAGCGGTTTCATCTGTCCGAGGACAGCATCCGCAAAATCATTGTCAAAACACGGGGCAAACGGGACACGTACTCCAAAGTGGAAGCAGGGCGATAGCGACCCTGCTTTTTTTGTGCTGTTTTTTACATGTGGTCGACCGACCGCCGTCATGCAGCGAAACACCGCGCGCTGCGCGAGCCGGCTGGGCGGGAGTGCTTATTTCATCTATCGGCTGGGATAGATCCCCCCATTCATTTAAATTCCATGCCGCCTATTATCCCCGTACACCCTCTACAACTCTACAGACAGCATGTACATCGTCATCATTTGAGCCTCTGTTTGTATCCAGTCCTGGTAATCCTGTTCAGCAGACAAATAATCTTGAACGGTAATATATCCGTCACGCTCCATCTGAACGCCCCGGCTTGAAGCGGTATCCGCCCAGATACGGATGCGGCTCAGGAAATCGGGAGCGGCCCGGACAGTGTGCTCATGCTGCGGAGTAACCCCGACCGCTTCCGCGATACGGCGGGTGATAGCCCCGGTGCCGCAGCCGACATCCAGTACAGTCATTCCCGGCCGAAGCAGCTCTGCGAGTCTCGGGTGTGATGCAGCCAGTGAGCGGGCGTCCAGCACATGAGTCAGTTTTCCGGACAGCTCGGCCCGTTTTCCGGCAATCATATTATTATAGTCTTGTCCTCCTTTTTACAGGTACGGGTCAAATGGGAATCCTGCATTTTTCATTCACGCCCTTGACCTGGGAGCAAAGCAGTTTTTTATCACACTTCCAGCACTTATAACATGCTGAATTACAGGCCATACGTGTTGTTATGCTGTTTTACCGGTTTGCGCTTGCATTCATCTTACTGATTAAAATTATATTGGTCCAATATCACTAGCGTTGCATAAAAAGTCGGCGGCATAGTTTTCGAATAATTCTGAACAAGGTTTTAGTTTTCATTACCAAAAAGTCGATTGCCCACCAGAAGGTAGCTCTCTGTCCATTTGGTAAATTTATGTAGTTTCCCCTGAGTGACGGAAATACTAGCTCACTGTTTCTTGCGCCTACCCGCTGATTTTCGACTAGGTTTACGGTGAATTCGTTCCATCCATTGATGCATCGGTTCCCATAATAGAATTTTAAGCCAACGATAAAGCTGAAGAATACTGTGATGTGTAGCGGTGTCCAGTTTCATAAGTACGAGCAGACAAAA